>NZ_AXAB01000029.1:0-121795 GCF_000472645.1 Bradyrhizobium sp. WSM2254
GTCCTCCGTGAAGAACGCGGACGACCGCTGATTTAAGCGATCTTTTGAGCCGGGACAGTTTCGGCGAAGGCCCGGATGATGGCACGCAAGAGTTCTGCGAGCCACCGCAGGAGCAGGCCGAAGTTGTAGCCGGCCGCGGCGAGGACGGCGTTGATGCGGTCGCCGACGCGGCCTTTGAGATAGTTGCGGTCCATGCGGTGCTCGGCCTTGACGTGGCCGATGACGGGCTCGACGGCCGCACGACGCTTCATCTCGCGCCTGATGGAAGCCGTGACGCGGCGGACCTGCCCCGAGATCCAGACCCTGAGCCGGTGCGGGTGGTTGTGGCCGCGGTACCCTTTGTCGACATGGATGCGGCGAGCCTCCACGCCGGTGAGCTTCTCCATGTCGGCGACCACGGGGCCGAGCGTGTGCCCGTCGAACGGATTGCCGTGCAGCGCTTTGGCATGGAGCACGAACTGTCCGCCCTTCGGGGACGTCACGGGGGTGGCGATACTGACCTTGCAGCCGAACTCGTAAGGCGCACGGGCTTTCCCCTTGCCGATGCACTCGACCTCCGGGGCATGTAACGCATAGACCTTGGGGCCGCGCTGATGCTGATCCTGGGTGCGCACCCGCTGCGCCAGAGCGAGCAGCGGGCCGAAGCGAGCTTCCAGCGCCGCATCGCCATCAATCTTGCGGCGGATGTCGCGGATGATCCGGCCAAGCCGCGTCCGCAGGAACTTGAGTTGGCGCCGGGCGCGCTTGAACTGATGAGCGTGGGTATAGCGGCCGACCATGATGGCGGCGCGCTTCGCCAGGCGCAGATAGCTCTGGCGCAGCGGCACACGGTTGCGCTTGGCGAGCCCGACGAGCTTGGTGATGGCCCGATGCATCAGCCGCGCGTCGGTCGGATGCGCAACGGCCTTTGGCTGCACCGTGGTATCGACCGCCACTCGCTCCAGGTCCTTGGGACCAATGGCGCCAGTCTTGTGCGCCACCGACAGACTTTCCTGGATCAACGCGACGAGCTGCTCCTCGCCGAGCCGCTGGCGCCAGCGCGTCATCGACGATCGATCGAACGGCAGCCGGTGGCAGAAGCTCAACTCGCCGCAGAAGTATTGGTAATAGGGGTTCTCGATCCAGCGGGCGCACAGCACCTCATCCGAGAGATTGTGCATGTGCTTCAGGATGAACAGGCCGGCGACAAGCCGCGTCGGCAGGCCAGGCTGCCCCGGACCGGTTTGGCACACCGAACCAAAGCGGTCATCCAGAAACTTCCAGTCGATCAGCGCCGCCAACCGCACCAGCGGGTGGCCCATGTCGATGATTTGATCGAGGGCCGGAAGCAACAGGTCTTTCTGGCGATCATCCCGCGGTTTGCTCATCGCCTTCCCTAATGCCGATGACCCGTCATCAGGGAATCACGAATCGCTCGAAACCAAAATCCCAAAACGCAAGAAAGCGCGGCCCAACACCCAGCTTTCCTGCAAAATCGAATACTTTATCGAGACAACTTCTGCCTATCTCTCAGGTCGATCTGCATTCTTCACGGACGACTAAGTTCGCCGGCTGCCACCGCTCGCAGCGTCAATTTCCGTGGAACGTCGATGCCCGCTTTAACGCGTGGACCATGGCCATGAGATTGACGGTTGCGGCTTCTTGGCTTGCGGCCGCTCCGGGGGGCGCGCAGGCCTTTGCGTTTGGACGACATTGGCCGACTGCCGCGGACGTGGCAGCGGTATGTCGGGTACCACTTTGGGCTCTTCAGAGCTCACCGCTGGTGACGCTTCGGGCATCGTCTTTGGCTGTTCTGGGATCGTCGCTGGCGACGCTTCGGGCATTGCCTTTGGCTCTGAAGCGTTGGCGATGACGCGCGCGAGTTGGTCATGACTTGCGTTGAGCCGCTCGGTGAGCGTCTGGTTTTCGCGCGCCATTTGGATCTGATCGGCCCTGATCTGGAAGATGATGCCGTTGTTGCGCGCCGATTCCTCTCGACTCTCCTTGAGTTGGCTTGCCAGATTTTCATTGTCGCGGATCAATTGTTCCTGCCTCGCCTTAAGCTGTTCGACCGTTTGGCTCAAGGCAGCAAGATCACGCGCCGTCGTTTGGAACTGCTGCGACGACTCGGGACGCAGGGCAACGGCAGTCGGCACGACCGCCTCCGGCGCGGCGGCGCGCGCCAGAGGTGCTGGGTCTGAGGGAGGCATCTTTGCCGTATCGGCGGAGAATGACCACCACCAGGCAACCACACCAAGGGACACTGCCAACAGGGAGCCGACGAAAGCCACATAGCGCCAATCCGCCTGAAGCGTTGCCAGCAGGATGGGAAACCGCTTGATGCTGGTCGGCGCGGCCGCAGAACTGACTCCTGCTTCGCGTGCCAGGTTCGACAGTTGCTCCTCCAAGCTTGCGATCTGCCCTTCCACGAGCCTGTCGTCCAGCATGGAGTTCATTTGATGCTCCGTATCAAAATGCAATGGCATTCGCGTGAGAGCGATCGGCGCGTGTGCGCTACGGCGAGCGAACACTCAACGCATCGGTAATTGGGCCTGCGAGGATTGTTTCTTGCCAGCCGCTCGGTGTTGATTTTTAACGCAGCCGAGGAGGGCGGAACTATGTTCGTATTTGGAGAATTATGGAAGGAGTGCTGACCCTTCAGCGACAGGCTTGCACCAGAGCCATTGAGCCTGACCGCCAAGCCGCGGGTTCAAGCGTCTCACCGCCTGCTTCGCGTTCGCGCCGTCGGACGCCGGCGCCGAAGCGCCGGCGTGCCGTCAGCTTTTATTGGGCCGATATGCCGACCGTTGTTTGTGACTTCACAACCGGCGGCGGATTCCATTTTCCGGTCAGCGCTTCCGACTTCGGCGCGTACAGGCGCATGGTCAGATTGAACGGCGCCTTCGGTGCAGGAAGCCAGTTGGCCTCGAGCTCCTTGCCGGGGCTCGCGTTCTGGAAATAGAGTTCGAGCGAACCATCCGCATTGTACTTGAACGGCATCCAGCTAGAGACCGCAAAGCGGTTCAGCGTGTTGCCGACCTGGAAGCCGTCCTGATCGTAGAGGGTGATCGACCAGAACGCGTTGACAGGCGGCGTTGCGCCCTTCTCGAAAGTGAGGGTGTATTTGTTCGCGCCATCGAGCGGCTTACCGGTGTCGTCGGCGAGATTGAGCGGATAGATGGCATCCTCGACCACGTTGGCGCCAAGCCCCTGCTGCGCGAGAATGGCCCGCTTCAGGTAATAGTTGCCATAGACGCCCACCGTGTCGGTGTTCATCCCCCAGCCGTTGGCAACCCGCGCCAGCGTCGGCAGCTTCCAGGCCATCAGCTTCTGCGCGTCCTGCGGTGCGGTCTCCAGCGCCCTTTGCACGGCCGGGTCGAGCTTGCCGATGTCAAAGCTCTTGCCGGGCTCGATGCCGATTCTCTTCATCTGCGCAATGATCGGCTCGTCGGTGACATGAGGCGGATGCTGCTTGAGCAGCTCCGCAGCATTGGCGAAATACACGCCGGCCGTCATGGTATCGACCTGGGTTTTCGGCGGCGTCTTCATGTCGACGCTTGGGTCCGGCTTGAATTCGACCGGCCTGGGCGTTTTGCCATACTCGGAAAGCAGGGTGACCTTGTAGCCGGCCTGGATCTTGTGGACCGCATCATAATCCGGCGGCCCGTCGGTCTTGGTCCGGCCGATCAGCCAGACGTAGGGCGTTGGCGCGTCGATGCGCTGGGTGTCTTTTGGAAGCTTGAACTCTTCAGCGAATCTGTCGCGCAGATCCGGCCGCCAGTTCGCCGGTGCCACCAGGAACGTCCCGGCCTTGGTGCCCGTCGTGCGCCAGCCCGGCGATGCGAAGACGTCCGTCCACATGTCGAGCATCGGCAGCAGATAGTAGCGCCCATCGGTATCCGGCGCCGAGATGACGACCGGCTCCTTGGTCATGTCGAGCCAGGAGACGGAATACAGCGTATCGAAGTTGGAACGCACCACGCCTTTGAAATCCGCCGGCGGGTATTCGGGCACGTTGACGAACGTGTTCATCGGCCCCTTGAAATCGGTCGTGCCGTTGGTGAATTGCTTGCGGGATACGTCCATCGACATGATGGAGTAGAAGTAAATATAGGCGTCGACCGCGATGGCGTGCGCGTCCTGTTCGGTGATCGGCGGCGCCGATTGAGCCAGCGTTGCTGGTGCTGTCGCCGCACCAAGGCAGAGAGACAATGTCAGTGGCAGGAATCCTCGAAACATCTCGAACCTCCTCTGCTGATTTTTGATTTGGATTTACGGCTTCGTTCAGTTCTCCTTGTCCAACGTCGGAATCGTCTCGCCTCTCGTGACGGTCGAGCCCGGCGTATTGTCGATCAGTTGAGCCACATCATATCGCCGGAGCCTTGGCCCACGCGTCGCGCGCGTTCTCCGCGTCTTCAATCATCTCAATGATAGGGTGGAAGCAGGGCTACCGCGTTTCGGGCGAGCGATGCTTCGGTCCCGCGCAACGTCGCGGTTACGGCGAGCATTCCGAAAATGTGATTCAGCATTGTGATACGCATGACATCATTCCTCGTACACACAACCACGGAACGACTTGAAACACTCGGCTTTGGCGCGCCAGGGCGCGCATCTTCCAGCAATATGCGATGCATCAAACGCTTGACGGCGTATGCGGGAATCGAAATGAGGCGCAGTGAAAAAGTTGCGACGAGGCCATTTCTTGAAACCCCCTTGCGAATGGAACGCTAGCACAACCGTCCAGTGAGGACCAGCCTTGGTCATTATTTTGTGCTATGGGCCGGCGTGTACAAACGCGCTTGACGCTAAGCTGGGGTCGTCCAGGCGCGGACAACACCGGTGTTTCTGCTATAGTGCGACATTCGAACTCGCGGGGCGGCTGCTTCAAGGGTTGAAATCATGCACAGAGCATCTGGATCATTACTGTTTGCCTTTGCTTTTATGCTTTTTGGTCCGCAAGTGTGGGCGCAGCAAATTCCGGCCGAAACGATTCAGGGAATGCTGGCGGCCCAGATCCGCACACAAGGCTTCACTTGCGAAAAGCCACTCGGCGCAAAGAAAAATGCGAGGTTGTCTCAACCTGATCGCGACGTTTGGGTTCTGAAATGCAGCAACGCCAGGTTCAGAATTACCCGCGTCCCCGACATGGCGGCAAAGGTCGAACCGCTCCCCTGAGCTCTGTGCTCCCTACGGGATCGGCGCCATGATGGCGTTGTGCTCCTGTCTTGCCCGACGAGTCAAACGTCGGCGCGGTCGCACTTGCGCAATCGCGGGTTTGGTAAGCGGCTGAACTTCCTCACAGTTTCTACTGTGCATGGGGTTGTTTTCGCAGTTTTTGTTTTTGAGGGCGGTCTACTCCGCCGCTTTCTCCCGCAGCCGCTGCGCATAGACGTTGATGACCAGCGCCGCCAGCAGGATCAGGCCGCGGATCAGGATCTTCAGGAAGCTGTCGATGTTGACGTGGTCGAGGCCGTTGTTGAGGACGCCGAGCACGAACAGGCCGACGATGGTGTTGCCGATGCCGCCGCGGCCGCCGAACAGGCTGGTGCCGCCGACAACGACCGCGGCGATGGAGTCGAGCAGATAGGTGTCGAACTCGTTCTGCTGCGCGCTGCCGAAATGCGCGACGCCCAGCATGCCGCCGATGCCGGAGCACACCGCCGAGATCACCATGACGGCGCCGAGGATGAGCTTGACGTTGAGGCCGGAATATTCGGCCGCCTCGCGATTGCCCCCGACCATGTAGACGTAGCGGCCGAAGCGCGTGTAGGTCAGCACCAGGTGGCCGCCGAGCAGCATGATGGCCGCGACGATGACGATCCATGGGATGCCGCCGATCGAACCGGACCCGAGCGTCGTGATCAGGCCGGGGACCTTGTAGGCGATCTGGCCGCGCACCAGCAGCGCCGAGATGCCGGCCGCGATCTGCATCATCGCCAAGGTCATGATGAAGGAGGGGATGCCGATCACGGTCAGTCCCAGCGCGTTGACGAGCCCAAGCAGCGCGCAGAGCAGGATCGACAGCAGGATCGCAACCGCGCCGGGTAGGGGGATGTTGGCGATGTTGACGTAGGACTCCTGCAGCGTGAAATAGGCGACCGCGATGCCGGTGACGTTGGCGATGCTGGCGATGGAGAGGTCGATCTCCGCGCACAGGATCACGAAGGTGAGGCCGACGGCGATGATGCCGGTCACCGACACCTGCGTCAGGATGTTGCCGAGATTGTCGAGCGTCGCGAAGGAGGGGCTCGCAAAGCAGAAGAAGCCAGAGAGGAAGATCAGTGTCAGGAACGGTGCTATGTTGCGCATCTGCGAGCGCAGGAAGGGCGCGAGACCACGCGCCCGATGAGCTTCAGCAAAGGCCGTCTCACTGCTCGCCATTGTGCTTCTCCGTCAAGCCGCTTCCAGCAGGCGGTCCTTGCTGACCGGTTCGTTCTTGAACTCCCGCACCACCGCGCCGCGCTTGAGCACGAGGATGCGGTCGGCCAGCGACAGCACCGTTTCCGGCTCGGTCGACAGCACGATGATGGCGAGCCCCCTGGCGCGGAGGTCGCGGACGATGTTGATGACGTCGTTCTTGGCGCCGACATCCATGCCGCGGGTCGGCTCGCACAGCACCAGCAGTTTTGGCGGAAAGGTCAGCCATTTCGCCAGCGCGACCTTCTGCTGGTTGCCGCCGGAGAGCATGCCGAGATCGAGGCCGACCACGGGCGGCCTGATCTGGAGCTGCTCGACCTGTCGTTTGGCGATGTCGCGCTCCTGCGCGGGCTTGAGCAGCAGCGACGAGATGCGGCCCAGGATGCTGATCGAGATGTTCTTGTAGACCGGCTCCTGGTGAAACAGCATGTCACGCCGACTTTCCGGCACCAGCGCAACGCCCGCGCGCCGGGCCGCCGCCGTGCTGGCGAAGGTCTTGGGCGTGCCCTCGACGGCGAGCGTGCCGCCGTCCGGCTTCAGCTTGCCGAACAGGATGCGCGAGAGCTCCTGCTGGCCGCAGCCCATGAAGCCGTAGATGCCGAGCACCTCGCCGGCACGCGCCTCGAAGGAGATGTCCTTCAGGCTGCGGGCCAGCGAAAGCTGGTCGACCTTCAGGATCACCGAGCTGTCGCTCGGCTGGGGCAGCATCAGATCGTCGGTGTAGCTGTGCTCGAGCACTTCGCCGCCGCGGCCGATCATGGCCTCGATCAGCGCGCCCTTGCTGGTCGCAGCGCTCGCTGTCTCCGCGACCTTCCGTCCGTTGCGGAACACTGTCACCGTGTCCGACACGAGCAGAATGTCCTCGATGAAATGCGAGATGAAGACGATTGCAGTGCCTGCCTCGCGCAAGCGCCTGAGCGTCGCGAACAGCCGCTCGACCTCGGGCGGGGAGAGGGCGGAGGTCGGCTCGTCGAGGATGACGATGCGGGCGCCGGAGAACAGCACGCGGGCGATCTCGATCAGCTGCTGGAGCCCGATCGGAAGGTCGCCGAGCCGGCTCATGGGATCGACGTTGATGCCGAAGCGGGCAAGCTGCTCGCCGGCCTCGCGCGCCATGCGCCGCCACTGTACCAGGCCGAGGGCGTTGGTCGGCTGGTTGCCGAGGAAGACGTTCTCCGCGACCGTGAGGTCGGGCGCGACGCTGAGCTCCTGATGCACCATGGCGATCCCGGCCGCATGCGCGTCGCGCGCCGAGCGGAAATGGGTCTCCTTGCCGTCGACCAGGAAACGGCCGGTGAATTCGGTGTGCACGCCGGCGATGATCTTCATCAGCGTGCTTTTTCCGGCGCCGTTCTCGCCGACGAGACCGTGGATCTCGCCGGGATGAAGCGCGAAGTCGACACCACGAAGCGCTTCGACGCCGCCGAAGCTCTTCGTGATGCCTTGCAGTTCCAGGATGGGCGAACGATCCTCTCGCATGAAAGTTCAGATCTTGGAGGCTCAGATCAGGAAGTGATCCTGCATCCACTGCATTCCGGCGGCGTTGGCCTTGGTCACGACCGGGCCGTCGGTGACGACGTTCTTGGGGATGCCCTGTCCGCTCTTCTCGCCGCCGACCACGGCGGAAACGCCCGCAATGATCGCGCCGCCATGGATGCGGCAGGACGGATTACGCACGGTCGCGAACATGCGGCCCTCGCTCACCGCCTGGATCGCGGGTGGCATCGCGTCGACGCCGCCGATCAGGATGTTGGTGCGATTGCGCGCCTTCATGATGTTGGCGGCGGCGAGCGCCATGTCGTCATTGTGGAAGAACGCCGCGTCGATCTGCGGATATTTGGTCAGATAGGTTTCCCAGAGGCGCGCGGTTTTCGACACGTCCCAATCGGCGGGCTGGGTGTCGAGCACCTCGATGTTCGGGAATTGCTTGACGACACTGTTGAAGCCCTTGGCGCGCCCTTGCGCGCCGGTATGGCCGAGCGCGCCCTGCGTCATGATGATCTTGCCCTTGCCGCCCATGGCGTTGCACAGCGCCTGCGTCACCGAGGCGCCCATGAACTCGTTGTCGGGGGCGAGGAAGGAGTGGACGTTGATCTGGTCGAGCGGAGCAATCAGCGTGTCCATGTCGATCACGGGCGTGCCGGCATCGATCATCTTCTGCACGGGCTGGGTGAGGGTGCCGATACCGAAGGCCTGGATCGCGACGAAATCCCATTTCTGTGAGGCCATGTTGTCGATCGCGGCGCGCTGCTTCACCGCATCGAGCTGGCCGTCGAACCAGGTGACTTCGACGTTGAACAGCTTGCCCCAGAATTCCGCGGCCTGCTTGCCCTGCGCGCACCAGGTCGCCTGGAGACCTGCGTTGGAGAACGCCGCCTTCAGCGGCTTCTCGGATCGTCCGACTTCGGCGGCAAGGGCGGGGTTTATGCCCATGCTGCCGAGGATGGCAGTTGCGGCGCCGGCGGTCGCTGCCGCCTGAAGAAGATCGCGCCTCGTCGTCGAGAAATCTTTCGTCCCGGACATCGCTCGCTCCCATAAATTTAGTCGGCGCGTCATTGATTGCGCGACCGATGTCCGAAAGTGTCTCACAAGAGTTGATGCCACTCAATCTGCAATCAGTCGCGAGATCGCCGCAGCCGCGTTGGTGCAGCGCAAAGCGTCAGGCCTGAGCGGCGGCGTATATGTCGATGTCGACGAGCAACGTGTCCCAGGCCTGCGCGATATCTGGCGCCCATTCGGCGCCGAGCAGCTCGCGCAGCGTATCCCTGATGACGGCGAAGAAGGCAGTGAACAGCGCGCGCGGCGTGCCATAGGCATCGTGCGAGACGACCTCGCAGGCGATCAGCCGGAAATGTCCGCTGCGTTCGCCGGCGAAGTCGAGGATCGCCTCGATCGCCAGCGCAAGCATCGATCCCTTCACGAGTTCGCTGCCTTGCGAGCGGAACATCGCTCGCGTTTCCGGGTGCTCAGTGAAGAGGCGTTGGTAGACCAGCGGCGTGAGATCCGCGCAGCGCAAGGCCGCGCGTTCAAAGCTCTGTTCGACCGGATTGGGGGAGACATTCATCGGCGTAGGCGCCATGCAGACAAAAAAAGAGCGGGGCCCTAGCCCCGCTCAAAAATTGTGTCGACCCTATTATCCCCGATTCTAAGATTTGCTCTTGATTGACGGGGCGACGCTGCGTTTTGCGCGCCAGGGGCTCCTCCCGAGACTTGGACCACCAGACTTCGACCTCTCGGCCAGCCTGAGCAAGAGGGATGCTAGATCAACTTTTCTCACTTGTCATCATTTTCAGCAACGATTGTTCAAAATAAGAGCAGCTAACGAAACGATCGAGCTCTTGGCCATGTAAGCATATGACAAATATAAGAAATCTGTGGATGGGCGGGGCGGGTCGGCTGCCTCAAATGCCGGACCCGACCCCCGATGGAGCGCCCCGACCACAGTTTTCGGCAAATTTGCGCTGGACCAAGCGGGCGGCGGAACTGACCTCGACTCGGGTCCCGGCGAGGTGTTTAGTTAGCGCACGAACGAATGGTTCGGTGGATGCGCGCTCGGCTGCAAAAATTCCTACCCCTGGTCCTGCTCGCCCTGGTGATGCAGGTGCTGGCGCCGATTGCCGCCTGTTGGGCGGCCGGTCAGGCTGTGGCCGATCCGCTGTCCGCCGCGGTCATCTGCCACAGTGCGAATGAACAGGGCGGCCTGAACGATCAGACCGGCACGCCAACAGCGCATGGCGCTGCGTGCGCGCTCTGCTGTCTAGCCCAGGCCAACGCGTCGCTCGATTCGTCGCCAGAGGTTGCGCTGGCCGTTCCCTTCCGCCACGCCGAGCGCGTGACGTGGCACGTGGCGAACACGTCCGCTGTTTCCCTCCATAAGGGCGGAAGTGCCCAGGCGCGCGCGCCTCCTCGATTTTCCTGACGACCCTCGTTGTCGCCGTGGTCCGTCCGCTGGCGACTGATGCTGTCGAATGGCCGGAGAGAAAGCCCGGCGTCAGGAATGCCCCATGTTAAAGTGTCATGCCCGCCGTGGCGTGAGCGTCGTCGCGGTTCAGGCCGCGCTGCTCGCGTCGTCGAGCGGAGCCTTTGCCCAAAGCAGCAATACCGCGCTTCCCCCGGTGACCGTCGAGGCGCCGCAGGCTGCCCGAGCCAAACCGGTCACCCGGCCATCGAAACCGCGCTCCGCTTCGGCGGGCCGCGCCGCAAGGCCCGCGACGCCGAGCGCAAGCGTCAGCGCGCCGACCCAAAACAAAGTGGTGACTGCCAGCGCCGCGCGAGCTGGTCTCAATCAGGCGCCGGCCGGCCAGACCGCGACCACCATCGATCGCAGCCAGTTCGACAATCGGCCCGCGTTCTCGGTGAGCGACGTCTTGCGGGATAGCCCCGGTATTTCGATCAAGCAGGGGAATGGCCCGCGCGATTTCGGCATCTCGATTCGCGGATCCAACGCCCGGAACGGCTTCGGCATCCGCAATCTCGTGATCTTCGACGACGGCTTTCCGGTGACCCAGCCGGACGGCCTGTCGCGGAGCGACCTGATCGACCCCCATGCCTATGGTGCGATCGACGTCATCCGTGGCCCCTCGTCGGCGCTGTATGGCAACTACGCGACCGGCGGCGCGCTCAATTTCCGGACTCGCCCGGGCGGCACGATCGACGGCGTCGAATACGGCGTCGACGGCGGCAGCTACGGCTATCTCAACAACTATCTAGCGGCCGGCAAGAAGGTCGGGAATTTCGAGGGCTCACTGTTCGCAAGCGACGTGCGGGGCGACGGCTATATCGGCAACAGCTGGTTCAACACGCAGACCGTCAACTTCCTCGGCACGCTCAAGGCGACGCCGGACGACCGCTTCACGGTCAAGATCATCAACAATGACCTGAGCACGCGGTTGCCGATCCGCTCCTCGCTGAACCAGTACTATCAAAACCCGTTCCAGCAGGGCTGCGCGACTGGCGTCACGGCCGCGGCCGGATGCGGTACGGTCAGACTCTTCAATAACGGCTTCAACGCAACCGGAGGAACCGACACGGAGACGGCCGTGCAGGCCGGGCTCGGCCGCAACGACCGCCGCACCATCGTCGGCGGCCGGTGGGAGCACGATTTCGACAATACGACGACGTGGCGAAATCAGTTTACCTTCGACGACAGGAACATCAACCAACCGACTGGCACGACCAGCGCGATCGGAGATTTTCCCTCGTACAACTACATGAGCGATCTGACCAAGCGCGGCGAGATCCTAGGATTGGAATCGACCGCGTTCTTCGGCGCCTTCTACAATACGCTGACGGCGTCGAGCGACACGCGAAACGTGATGCCGGGCGGCAACGCGACGCTCGGCAGGCTGTCGAGCAATCTCTACAGCGAAACGACCAATTACGGTGTTCGCGCTCGGGAAGAGCTCAAGCTGACCACTTCGTTGACGGCGGTCGCCGGCGTCGGTTGGGAGACAACTCTCCTCAAGGGCATCAATACCGCCTATTCGTACACCGGCCCCACTGGCATTACCACGACAACACCAACGACCGCGGACCGGCAGTTTCAAAATACCGCGCCAGAGCTGGCGCTGCTCTACAATCTCAACAACGAATGGCTGTTCCGGGGACGGGTCGCCACGGGATACGGCACGCCGCAGGTTTCGAATCTGTTTGTCGTTCAGACGGGATTATCGGGCAACAATACCCAACTCCAGGCCCAGAAAAACCTGGGCTACGATCTTGGTTTTGATTGGACGCCGAATAACACGCTCAAGCTCAGCGCGACTGGCTTCTACGAGTTCTTCCGCAACGAGATCGTCAATCAGGCGACTCAGGTCAATGGCGTAACCTATTCCTTCAACGCACCGCGATCCGAGCATCGCGGCATCGAGCTTGCCGCCGACTGGAAGTTCTATCCGGGCTGGCGATTCATGGCCGCGTACACCTATCTCGACGAGGTCTACACCGAGTACGTCGAGAATATCACCAATGTCTCGGTATTCAGCTTCAACCGGGCCGGCAACAAGATCCCCGGCATCTCGCCCAACGAACTGACGGCCCGGGTCGGTTACGACGAGTTTGCCGGGCCGCTGGCGGGCCTCGGAGGCTTCGTGGAGGTCCAGTGGAAGGACTCCTTCTACATGGACAATGCAAATCTGCTGAAGGCGCCGGGCTACGAGCTGGTCAATGTGAACGTCCACTACAAGACCGATCTGGTGTCCGACACTTTCAAATCCCTTAACCTATTCCTCGAAGTCAGGAACGTGTTTGACCGCACCTATGTTGCGTCGGCAAACAACATCGCCAATACGGTGACGACGGCCGGCCTTCAAAATCCTGCGAGCGTGCTCGCAAACACGACGGGATCGATCTATGCGGGCTCGCCGCGCCTGTTCGTTGCAGGTATGAAGGTGGCATTCAAATGATCCGAGCTCGCGAACGGAGTAGGGCGATGGTCCGAACTGGCTTGCTTGGGATGGTCGCTCTCGCCCTCTTGCAAGGCGCGGCGTTTGCACAGATGCACACACAGCATGCATCTGAAGCGGCGTGCGAAGAGCCGACGCTGCGTTGTGCAACCAAGGTGACGCCGGCCTTCGGTCCGGACGGGACGCTGTGGCTTGTCTGGATGGCGGGCGGGCAGGTCTCCGTCGCAAGTTCGCGGGATGCAGGGCGCAGTTTCTCGACCCCCAGCCAGATTACGACGAAGAGGCTGAACCTCGATTGGGGGCCGGATGCGCGGCCGAAGATCGTGGTCGATCGCAAGGGTGGCGTCGCGCTCGCGTTCTCGATCTTCAGGGACGAGGCGTTCAATGGCCAGGTGCTCTACACGCGCTCGGCCGATGCCGGAAAGAGCTTTGCTGAGCTCAAGCCGATCACCGCCAGCAACGAGAGCCAGCGTTTTGAGGCGCTGGCGCTTGATCAGGACGGAACGGTCTTCGCGGCGTGGCTGGACAAGCGCAATCGCGTTCTCGCGAAGGAAGCGGGACAGAAGTACGAGGGAGCGGGGCTGTACTTCGCCTCGTCCGGCGACGGCGGCGCGACCTTCGCAGAGGCTCGGTTGGCACGCGAAGGCACCTGCGAATGCTGCCGGTTGGGGCTGACATTCGCGGCGCCCGGGCGGCCGGCTGTGATCTTCAGGAACATTTTTGACGGCGGTGTGCGCGATCATGCGGTCATGACCTTTACCGACGTCGCGACTCCAGGTGAAATCCGCCGGGTCAGCAACGACGACTGGCAGATCAACGCCTGCCCGCACCACGGGCCGAGCCTGACGGTTGCGCCGAACGGGACCTATCACGTCGCCTGGTACACGAACGGGAAGGCGCGGAAGGGATTGTTCTATGCGCACTCACGCGACGAAGGTCGCACGTTCTCTGCGCCCATGTCGCTGGGGCAGCCGGGTCGCAATCCGACGCGCCCCTTTGTGCTCGCAGGCCCGGCGGGAACTTTGATGATTTGGAAGGAGTTCGACGGCGAGAAGACATCGGTCCAGATGACGATCTCCCGTGACGATGGCGAGACGTGGTCGCCGCCGAAGACGATATCGAGTACGACCGATACATCCGACCATCCCTTGCTGGTGTCCAATGGCCGACAGGTCTACCTGTCATGGATGACGAAAGCGGATGGCTATCGCCTCACAGCGATCGAGGACCAACCATGAGACGTCAATTTGCGGGCCTTCTGTGTCTGGGTCTCCTGATCGCATCGGCGTCGGCGCTCGGGGCGCCGCCGGCCCTCAAACCGTTCGAACGCGGCACCTGGCAAGGCGTGCTCAAAGGCCATGCGGGTCGTCCGACTCTCGTGCATTTCTGGGGCGTGACCTGCGGGCCCTGCAAGGTCGAATTGCCGCTGCTCGGGCAGTTTGCGAAGGATCACCCCGGGATCGACGTCGTCACGATCAGCGCCGATCTCGTGCCGAACCTGCCGGCCGCGGCGCAATCGATGCTCGACAAGGCGGGGCTGTCGTCGACCGAGAATTTCATCTTCAGCGACGGCTTTGTCGAGCGTTTGCGATTCGAGATCGATCCCGCCTGGCAAGGAGACATTCCGAGGACAATGCTCATCTCCCGGGACGGGACCATCTCGACGATCGAAGGTTCGGCCGAGATGGATGATCTCGAAAAATGGTCGGCGCAGCAACTCTCCCCACACTGAAATTCAATCTACAAACAGGAAGACCGATATGAAGACAATGTTGAAAGATGTGATGCTCGCCGCGTTCGCTCTTGCGCTCTGCGCCGCACCCGCGTCGGCCGACGACGTCAAGGCCGGCGATCTCGTCATCTCGCAGGCCTGGAGCCGGGCGACGCCTGGTGGCGCCAAGGTCGCGGGCGGCTATCTCACCATCGAGAACAAGGGCACAGTGGCGGACAGGCTGGTCAGCGTTTCCGCCGATATCGCCGGCAAGGCCGAGGTCCACGAGATGGCGGTGGACAATGGTGTGATGAAGATGCGTCAGCTCGACAAGGGGCTGGTGATCGAGCCGGGCAAGACCGTGAAGTTCGCGCCCGGCGGCTATCATTTGATGCTCCAGGAGCTGAAGGGTCCGTTCAAGCAGGGCGACAAGGTGCCGGTGACGCTTCAGTTCGAGAAGGCCGGCAAGGTCGCCGTTTCCCTGGACGTCCAGGGCGTCGGCGCGCAGGCGCCCGGCGACGGCGGGCACATGATGAAAAAAATGCCTGACCATTCGGGAATGAAGATGTGATGAAGCGGATCAAGTCCCCGATGACCTTGCCTCGAAATTTCGCGGGCCTTGCGCTCGCGGTGGCTGCGTTGCTGTCGCTTGCCGCGACACCGCTTGCGGCGGCGACCGACGACGACAGTTTCTTCACCCATCTGCACACCGAGAAGGCGATGGCCAATGTCACGGTCTCGCCGGGCCGGGCTGGTCCGGTCGAGATCGCGATCCAGCTCGAGACGACGGACGAGGCACCGCTCACGGCTAAAGCCGTGTCGGTGACGCTCGTGGACCAGTCTGGCAGGAAGCTCGCACCGGTCGAGGCTTCGCGCGACGGTGAGGACAGCTGGCATGTGAAGGTCGCGCAATTGACGCCGGGACGCTGGATGCTGGGCCTCGGAATTTCGATCTCCGAGGCCGATCATGTCAGCATTGAATCGCCGATCCTGATCAAATGACGTTGTCGAGGGTGCTGAACATGTCGAAGAGATCCTGCCTGATCCTGATCGCTGCACTCGCCGCATCGCCGGCGTCGGCGCATATCACGCTGGAGACCAAGCAGGCGGCGGTTGGCTCGTACTATAAGGCCGTCTTCGCCGTGCCGCACGGCTGCAAGGGCTCGCCCACGGTGAAGATCCGGGTGCAGATTCCGGAGGGCGTGATCGCGGTGAAGCCGATGCCGAAGGCGGGCTGGAGCGTCGACGTGGTCGAAGGCAAATACGCCAATGAGTACGATTATCACGGCAACAAGCTCTCCTCCGGCGTCAAGGAGGTGGCGTGGTCCGGCGGCAAGCTGCCGGATCACAATTACGACGAGTTCGTCATCAGCAGCTTCCTCACCGAGAGCCTGAAGCCGAACACGATTTTGTACTTCCCCGTCGTCCAGGAATGCGAGACCGGCGTCAGCCGCTGGATCGAGATCCCGGCGGAAGGGGCGGCGCATTCGCACGAGGGCAAGTCGCCGGCACCTGGCCTGAAGCTGTTGCCAAAGCCCTGATGCGCCTGCTGGCCGCGCTCGCGACGCTGCTTCTTGTTGTCGGCTTCGCGACCGGCGCCTTTGCGCATGCGGCGCTCGTCGCGGTCGAGCCGGCGAGCGGCAGCATGCTTGCGACCGCACCGAAGGCGGTGGAGTTGCGCTTCAACGAGGCGGTGACGCCGGGCGCGATCCGGCTGATCGACGGCGCGGGCAGGGCACGGGACGATGCGCGCGTCAGCGCATCGGGCGAGACCATCTCGGTCGCGCTGCCGGCCGACCTGCCGCAGGGCACGGCGGTTGTGAGCTATCGCGTGATCTCCCAAGACGGCCATCCCGTCGCGGGATCGGTGATCTTCTCGATCGGCATGCCGACGGGAACGCAACCTCCTGCCGCTACGGATAGCGGATTGAACGCGCTGATCTGGCTGGTGCGGGTCGGTCTCTATATCGGGCTGTTCGTCGGTGTCGGCGGTGTGTTCTTTGCGCGCTGGATTGCATGGTCGATGACAGGAACCGCCGTGGCGCGTGTCGCGCTCGTGGTTGGCCTGCCGAGCGCTGTTGTCGCCCTTGGCGTCCTGGGCCTCGATCTCCTCGGCCTGCCGCCAGCGGCTCTCGCGACCGTTACTCCCTGGAAGGTTGCGTCCGCGACGAGCGCCGGTCCCGCAGTGCTGGTCGCCGTCACCGCGATGCTGCTGGCGATGCTGGCGCTGCGTGGTGCGTGGTACGCGCGGGCGCTTGCGGCCATTGCGTTTGTCGGCGTCGGCTTGTCGCTGGCCATGACCGGACACGCCGCAACGGCACCGCCCGAAATGGTGACACGGCCGGCGATCTTCCTCCACGGCCTCGGCGTTGCGTTCTGGATCGGGGCGCTGGCCCCGCTCGCTGCACTCGTCTCGAAGCCGGCGGCGGCATTGCCCGTCGTGAACCGCTTCTCCCGGATCGCGGTGCCTGTCGTCGCGATGCTGGCATTGACCGGTCTTGCGCTCGCGGTCGTCCAGCTCGAAAAGCCGGCGGCGCTGGTCGAGACCCGATACGGCCTCATCCTCTCGATCAAGCTCGCGCTGGTCGCTGCACTATTGGCGCTGGCCGCGCTCAATCGCGTTCGCCTGACCCCGGCGCTGGCCCAGGACGAGGCGGCTGCGCCGGCGCTGAAGCGCTCGATCCTGCTCGAATTCTTGATCGGCCTCGCGATCCTTGCCGTCGTCGCCGGCTGGCGCTTCACGCCGCCGCCGCGGACGATCGTTCCGGAGACGCCTCTGGCGATCCACATCCACACCGACAAGGCAATGTTCCAGGTCCTGGTCTCGCCGGGCAAGGCCGGCGTCGATGACTTCGTGCTCCAGCTCATGACCGGTGAAGCGACGCCGCTGGCGGCCAAGGAGGTGACGCTGACCCTGAGCCTGCCCGAGCGCGGTATCGAGCCGCTGGAGCGGGACGCTTTGCTCGGGCCGGACGGCTATTGGCACGTGCGCAAGGTCGAGCTGCCCTTTGCCGGCCGCTGGCATGTGCGGATCGATGCGCTGGTGACCGACTTCGAGAAGATCACGCTCGAGGACGAGCTCGAAGTGACGCCGTAAGGGGCACTGCTGCGGTTCAAGCTGAACCTGAAGTCGACGGAAAAATGACAAGGAATTCCGCCGTGTTAGCGGCTTTTCCTCATTCCCGGTCTTGTGTTTTCGCTCCCAATCCGGTTTCACTGCAACCCCTCACTGATTCCCAGAGTGTTGCCATGCGGTTGTCGCGGTTCTTTCTGCCCATCCTGAAGGAAAATCCGAAAGAGGCGGAGATCGTCTCGCACCGGCTGATGCTGCGCGCCGGCATGATCCGGCAGGAGGCGGCCGGCATCTATGCCTGGCTGCCGCTCGGCTTCCGCGTGCTGAAGAAGATCGAGCAGATCGTGCGCGAGGAGCAGGACCGCTCCGGTGCGCTGGAACTGCTGATGCCGACGCTCCAGCTCGCCGACCTCTGGCGCGAGAGCGGCCGCTACGACGCCTACGGCCCGGAGATGCTGCGCATCGCCGACCGCCACAAGCGCGAGCTGCTGTACGGGCCGACCAACGAGGAAATGATCACCGAGATCTTCCGCGCCTATGTGAAGTCCTACAAGAACCTGCCGCTGAATCTCTATCATATCCAATGGAAATTCCGCGACGAGCAGCGCCCGCGCTTCGGCGTGATGCGCGGCCGCGAATTCCTGATGAAGGATGCCTATTCCTTCGACCTCAACGAGGCCGCGGCGCGCGTCGCCTACAACAAGATGTTCGTTGCTTACCTGCGCACCTTCGCGCGGATGGGGCTGAAGGCGATCCCGATGCGCGCCGAGACCGGCCCGATCGGCGGCGATCTCAGCCACGAATTCATCGTGCTCGCCGAAACCGGCGAATCCGGCGTGTTCATCAATCGCGACGTGCTGGACCTGCCGGTGCCCGGCGAGGACGTCGACTATGAGAGCGACCTCACGCCGATCATCAAGCAATGGACGTCGGTCTATGCTGCGACCGAGGACGTGCACGACGCCGCGCGGTTCGAGCAGGAAGTGCCCGCTGACAAGCGCGTGAACACCCGCGGCATCGAGGTCGGCCAGATCTTCTATTTCGGCACGAAATATTCCGAGCCGATGAAGGCGATGGTGGCAGGCCCCGACGGTGTCGACGTGCCGATCCATGGCGGCTCCTACGGTGTCGGCGTCTCGCGCCTGCTCGGCGCCATCATCGAGGCCTGCCATGACGATGCCGGCATCAAATGGCCGGAAGCTGTCGCGCCGTTCCGCGCGGTGGTGCTGAACCTCAAGCAGGGCGATGCCGCGGTCGATGCGGCCTGCGAGAAGCTCTATACGGAGCTCCAGGCCAAGGGCGTCGACGTGCTCTACGACGACACCGACCAGCGCGCCGGCGCCAAATTCGCCGCTGCCGACCTGATCGGCATCCCCTGGCAGATCATGATCGGGCCGAAGGGGCTCGCCGACGGCAAGGTCGAGCTCAAGCGGCGCAGCGACGGCTCACGCGAGACGATGTCGCCTGCGGACGCGGTCGCACGGCTGGTCGGCTGAATATTGTTCATCGCCCGATATCGCGGCCGCCAATCCGGCCACAATTGACCCCGAATCATGGGATTATCGAGCGATGGATGAGACCATGACTGAAACCGTGCAAACCGCGCCTTTTGCGCCATTCGAGTGGATGCTGTCGGGGCGCTATTTGCGGGCGCGCCGCAAGGAGGGATTCATCTCGGTGATCGCCGGGTTCTCGTTCCTCGGCATCATGCTGGGCGTGGCGACGCTGATCATCGTCATGGCCGTCATGAACGGCTTCCGCAAGGAGCTGCTCGACAAGATCCTGGGGCTGAACGGCCACATCCTGGTCCAGCCGCTGGAATCGCCGCTGACCGACTGGAAGGACGTCGCCGACCGCATCAGCCAGGTCCAGGGCATCCGGCTTGCCGCGCCCGTGGTGGACGGCCAGGCGCTGGCGTCCTCGCCCTGGAACGCCTCGGGCGTGCTCGTGCGCGGCATCCGCTCCGACGACCTCAACAACCTCACCTCGATCGCCAAGAACATCAAGCAGGGCTCGCTCGAAGGCTTTGACGACGGGCAGGGCGTCGCGATCGGCCGGCGCCTCGCCGACCAGCTGTCGCTGCACGCCGGCGACAGCATCACGCTGGTGGCGCCGAAGGGCGCGGTCACGCCGATGGGCACGACGCCGCGCATCAAGCCTTACAAGATCGTCGCCGTGTTCGAGATCGGCATGTCCGAATACGATCTCGGCTTCGTGTTCATGCCGCTGGCGGAGGCGCAGGCCTATTTCAACCGCAGCAACGACGTCACCTCGATCGAGGTGTTCACCACCAATCCCGACAAGATCGACGCCTTCCGCAAGGCGGTGACGGAAGCGGCGGGCCGCCCGGTGTTCCTGGTCGACTGGCGGCAACGCAACTCGACCTTCTTCAACGCGCTCCAGGTCGAGCGCAACGTGATGTTCCTGATCCTGACCATGATCGTGCTGGTCGCCGCACTCAACATCGTGTCCGGCCTGATCATGCTGGTGAAGGACAAGGGCAGCGACATCGCCATCCTGCGCACCATGGGCGCCTCGCAAGGCTCGATCATGCGCATCTTCCTGATCACGGGTGCCTCGATCGGCGTGGTCGGCACGCTGGTCGGCTTCTTCGTCGGCCTCGTGATCTGCCTCAACATCGAATCGATCAGGCAATTCCTGTCCTGGCTCACCAGCACCGAGCTGTTCTCGCCGGAACTCTACTTCCTGTCGAAACTGCCCGCCGAGATCGACGTCGGCGAGACCACGGCCGTCGTCATCATGGCGCTGACGCTGTCGTTCCTGGCGACGCTGTATCCGTCGTGGCGCGCTGCGCGCCTCGATCCCGTCGAAGCGCTCCGGTACGAGTGAGGGGCTGATGGAGCAGCAACAGGGGGCTGAGGATGTACCGGTCATTTATCTCCACGAGATAAAGCGGCAGTACTTGCAGGGCGAGGTGCCGCTGACGATCCTCGACAACGCCAAACTCGCGCTGTGGGCCGGGCAATCGGTCGCGCTGGTGGCGCCGTCGGGCTCGGGCAAATCGACGTTGCTGCACATCGCGGGACTGCTGGAAGCGCCCGATTCCGGCGAGGTCTACGTCAATGGCGCGCCGACCTCGCAACTGCCCGACATCGAACGCACGCAGCTGCGCCGCACCGACATCGGCTTCGTCTACCAGTCGCACCGGCTGCTGCCGGAGTTCTCGGCGCTGGAGAACGTGATGCTGCCGCAGATGATCCGCGGCCTGAAGAAGTCCGAGAGCGTCAAGCGCGCCAAGGAGATCCTGGGCTATCTCGGCCTCGGCGACCGCATCACCCATCGCCCGGCGGAGCTGTCGGGCGGCGAGCAGCAGCGCGTTGCGATCGCGCGCGCGGTGGCGAATGCGCCGCGCGTGCTGTTCGCGGACGAGCCGACCGGCAACCTCGATCCGCACACGGCCGATCACGTCTTCCAGGCCCTGATGCAGCTGGTCAAGGCGACCAAGGTCTCCATGCTGATCGCGACCCACAACATGGAGCTGGCCGGCCGCATGGACCGGCGCGTGTCGCTGTCGAACGGCCAGGTGGTCGAGCTCGAATAACAACACTGCGAAAACAACCCCGTGCACAGTAGCCGGCCGTGGCCGTCTACTGTCGGGGGTGAGGCGGCCCAGCCATCTGACATCGCAAGCAGAACGGCGGCGATCGCGTATCGCCGCAGCCTCACGGCCATTTACGGCCGGATCATCGTCATGCTGAACGGGCCGGCGTTGGCGGCCGCGTACGCCACGGCCTCGTTGGCGTGGTCGAGATCGAAGTCCTTTGTCTCGTAGTGATCGAGGCGTAGAAGCCCCGCGCGCACCAGCGCGATCAGGCGGACGGCTGCATCCGCTGGATACATCCACACGCCGTGGATGGTGATGCATTCGCGCATGATCCAGTTGTAGGGCAGCTCGAGACCCGCGCCGCCCTGCATGTTGACGCCGCCCATCAGCACGACGCGGCCGTATGGACGCACCGTCATGATCGCGGCGCGCACCACCGTCGTCGCGACCGAAGGCGGCATGATGTCGAGCACGCAATCGATCGGGCCGGGTGCGGCGCGCTTCATGCGCGCGCAATCGTCGGCCTCGTTGCCTGTCAGCTTCACGGGTCTGACGCGTTTGCCGTAACGACGCACGAGTTCGGCCAACATCGCCTCGTTGCGGCCCGGCGCCACCACGCAGGCGGCGCCCATCGCGAGCGCCACCGCCACGGCGGCGCTGCCGAAATTGCCGGTCGCGCCGCTCACCAGCACGGTCTCACCGGGCTGGAGTTTGGCAGCCAGGAAGCCGCCATACGGCACCAGCATGTTGCCCAGCGCGCACCATTGACTGGCCTCCGCTGCACTGATCTGGCCGAGCCGCGTCACGTTCTCGGTCGGCACCCGCATCTGCTCGGCGAACGAGCCGTCGTGAAAATACTTCTGGAGCCGCATCCCGCCTTCGCCGCGGGCACTGACGCCCTGCAGGTGGATGTCGGGAGCGATCGCGTCGTCGCGCGCGCGCACCGTCGGTCCGCATAGCACCCAGTCACCGATTGCGAGTTTGGTCGCGTCCGGGCCGATCGCGCGCACCCGGCCGACCCCGCCCGCGCCGGGGACGACGGGGAGGTCCAGCGCGTATTTGCGTTCACCACTCAACACCTCGTTCGTATACGAGATCACGCGGGTGGCAACGATGTCGACGATCACCTCGCCGGTGCCAAGCACCGGTGCGGGCACGTCCCCAATCACCAGCGGGGATCCGAAGGACTTCAGTACGGCAGCTTTCGTGGTGTTCACCTCAGAGATGGGTGATACCCATATGCGGCGCCCTTGAAGGAGCAAGAAGGCCTGGTATTATCCTAGTATTCTCCAGACCCTCCATCGAGGACACTCATCATGGCCGACCCTCGCCGCGTCGAATTCGGCGACTTCCTGCGGTCCCGCCGCGAAAAGCTGTCGCCGAAGACCGTCGGGCTTCCGGCAGGGCTCCGGCGGCGCACCGCGGGGCTGCGCCGCGAGGAGGTCGCCCAGCTCGCCGGCATCGGTGTCGACTGGTACATCCGTCTCGAGCAGGGCCGTACCGTCAGCCCGTCGGTGACCACCGTCGATGCGCTGGCCCGTGCGCTGCGGCTCAGCAAGACCGAGCATGCGCATCTCAAGGCGCTGGCGCGCGACGGCGACAGACGGGCGTTCACGCGCGAGACCGTGCCGCCGCCGATCCTGCGGCTGATCGAGAGCCTGCCGCATCCGGCCTATATCACCGGGAGGCGCTGGGACGTGCTGGCCTGGAACGAAGCCGCCGAGCAGGTTTTTGCGTTCGGCCGGTTGCCGGAGGAGGATCGCAACACGATGCTCCTGATGATGACCAACAAGCAGACGCGCAAGGCTTACGGCGCGGGCTGGGCGGAGGTCGCCAAGCGCATGGTCGCGATGTTTCGCGCCACCCACGACGTCTGGGCTGGCGATCCCGCCTTCGCGGAATTGCTGACGCGGCTGCGGCAGGGCAGCCCGGAGTTCGTCAAATGGTGGGAGGCGCACGAGATCCGCAGCACGTCGTCGGGCCTCAAGACCATGTCGCATCCGACCCTCGGCGTGCTGCATTTCGAGCACACCAGCTTCCAGGCCAACGACGATCCCGCGCTGAAGCTCGTGATCTACACGCCGGTCAGGGGCGGCGGCTCATGAGGCCGAGCGTTGGCTTCCGGGGGGTAGGTTGCCCGAACGCTCGGTCTGATTTGTGTCATGGCGACGCCGGAGATCGCGAGCAGCCCACCGACGATCAACTTCGGGGTTATGCGGTCGCCAAGGAACAGCACGCTCGACATCAAGGCGAACACCGGAAGCAGCAGACCGAAGGGGGCGACGCGGCCCATGGAGCAACGGGCGATTAGCCAGAACCAGAGGCCAAACCCGACGATTCCTCCGATGAAGATGGTGTAGGCGAGGGCCAGCCAGCCACGTTCATCCGCCGTGACGAGGCTCGCCAGCTGCCCATATTCAAGGAGCAGCGACATCACCATGACCTGCGGCACCGTGAGCAGCGACGACCAACCCATCAACATCAGAGGATCGAAAGGGCCGTAGCGTTTCGTCAAGACGTTGGACACCGCGAATGAGAAGGCTGCCCCAACCACGAGCAGCAGCGGAAGCGCGTTTGCCGCCTGGCCGGGCTCCGCCGCCAACACGACCACGCCGACGAATGCGAGCGCCACACCGGCGGACGTGGCGGCAGACGGCCTCTCCGCGAGCAGCGGCCAGGCGAGCAGGACGGTGAAGGGCGTGGCGAGCTGATAGGCGACCGCCGAGATGCTTCCCGAGCCGAGCCCAAGGCCAACATAGAAGAGCCCGAAATTCAGCCCGCCAAGGAAAATCGAAATGGCTGCGACGGGGCCGACCTCGTGGCGCGCGGGCCTCTTGACGAACGGAACGAGCGGCAGCGCGATGGCCAGGAAGCGCAGCGCGAGGAAGAAGAGAGGCGGAAACTCCGTCACGCCCACCTTGATGGCCACGAACTGGTAACCCCAGAGCAGGGGAACGACGACCGCGCAGACGATCTGGATGGCAGACATGGCATCCTTCCTTTCAAGACCGATCGGTCCAAATATTGGCGCGACAATGGCGGAAGGCGCGGCATGGGGTGTTCACCTGATGAAGCGGTCGAGCAGCGCGTCGGCGGTGGCTTGCGACGTCATCCGTGCCGGTGCCGTCTTGCCGACCACGCGCAGCCCCTCGACGAAACAGACGAGAATTCGGGCGGCACTTGAAGGCTCGACACCGTCGGCCAGCTTGCCCGCCGCCCTCGCACGCGAAAGTGCATCGGCCAGCCTGGCCTCCATGGCCTTGAAAAAGCTCGCGACGCGCCGACCGACTTCGGCGTCCTGGCCGGCCAGTTCCATGGCTGTGGCCACGAGCAGGCATCCGCGCCGACCGTTGGCACCGCTCGTGCGGTCGACATAGCCGGCAAGAAAGGTCCGCAGGCCGTCGACCGGCTCTCTGCGGGGGGCGAGCTCGATATCCATCCGTGTCAGAGCATCGGCAACGTAGCGATCAAGCGCACGCAAGAACAGCGAGTGCTTGTCACCGAAAGCAGCGTAAAGGCTGCCACGCGAAAGCTTCGTCGCACGAAGAAGGTCGGGGAGTGCCGTGCCGTGATAGCCGCGCGACCAGAACACATCCATCGCGCGCTCGACAGCGGCTTCCACGTCGAAACTGCGGGGGCGACCACGGGGCAACTGCATTGGGGCTTGGCGGCTCATTGCCAATATCTAGACCAATTGGTCTATAAATCGCAAGACCCGGAGTGCGTTGAAGCCGGATGCCTCTTGGCCGGCGAAATTGAACGCTCGAAAGGCGATTGAACCCGGCTTGACCCGCCAAGCTGCCGCTTGCTGTGATCGGATCGGGAAGGCCACCGGCATATGTCGAGTGGCCTCCGCGCTTAATATGGTTTGCGGGGCGGCGCCCCGACTAGAGATCGATGCTAACGGCGATGTTACGGGCCTGTAGTTCGGCAATCTTCATTCCGTCAGCCTGCACCTGCGCAAACTCCGGGTCCTTTGACACGGCCTCCTGCACCTTGCCGTAAACTTCCCAACTGGAGTAGCGCGTCGTAACCAGCAGCTCTCCTGCCCAGGGACCGGTGTGGAAACGGGAGAGCCGAAGAAATTCGGCACCGTGTTTTTCAAAGATTTTCTTCGCCTGCCTGATGATCTGGACCATTTCCTCGGCCTTGTCGGTTTTGAAGCGAGTAAATTGGACGATCGGCATGGGATACCTCCATAGTTGTGTAAAATGTCCAAGAGGCATGTATCGAGCAACGTTCGAGGAGCGAACCTCCAATTCGATCTCGATGAAGGTTCGTCTTCAGCGGCGTTATCCTGGTTCAGTCTTCGCAAGCGGAAGCAACTCTGCCGTTTCTCGGCGGATGGCGGCGCACCGTCACTGGCAAGCAAGTTTTCGCGCGGAGTGGTGTTCGCGGCGAACCTGAGATTTGCTGAGTTAAACCCACGTAACGCACTTCGAGTGCCAGCGTGGTTGTTCGAACGTCGCGATCGCGGTGAAGCGCGCTATGCACGCTGGTGGGCGGAGTTGCTGATTGTACCGAGGGACTCGTGGTGCTACGTTTCAGCACGTCATTCCGTTTTCGGTTTGATGCGACGAGCGATCGGGCTTACGGACCGCCGCTCGTTCATTTGAAGTTGGAATACTTGAGCCAATAGTGCCCCGCCTCCGGCTCCCCTTTTGAGCTCGGTCGGACGATGTTTTTCATTGGCCTCCGTTCTTCCCATTGACTCGGAGGCGGGTTCTTTTCAGTTGAATTTTGCAACAAGTCGATATTCGACATGTGCATTCTGGCAAGCCAAGCCGATCGCGCCGCACCACATCACCATCTGAACGCGAGGTGGGGCAGCCATTGCTTGATGGTTGCATTGCTCTGTGCCGCTTCCTTGTTTCAGGTCACGCCCAAGGCGTGGGGACAATGCTCGGCGCGTGACGTCTTACAGAATCAACTGAAGCTCGGCAAAGTTCGCGCAGTTGATTTGCCGCAAAAACTCATCGGGTCCGCCCGCGATGTGCCGACATGGAAGACGATTGCCGTCGGCACCTTTGGCAACTCCGTTGCGTTGCGCAATGCATTGGATGCCGTCGGTTGCAATATCGGCGGGCTGGCCGCGGAAGTTCTCGCCCGGCCGGCCTTCGCCGTCAGTTCCAACAAGATGGACGTAGAGCTTGTGGCGGTATCCGCGATCGAGCTTGGCTTTAAAACCGATAGCGTGCCTCTGGCCGTCATTTACGCGCGAGCCCGGCAACTCGGCTTTGAACTTGCCGCAGCGGAGGTCGGTCCGCAATTGCGCCTTCAATATCTTGATCAGCCCATGGGCGAGTTCCTCATCGTGGGAATGCAGCCAATCAAGACGTGGAGCGGAGAGCCGGTGGTTCTCAATGTGGCGAATGGCGGAGCCGGATTGATCCTGATCGGCCAGGACGGCAGGGATGACGCGGAAATACCGGCGACCTCCCGTCTTCTCTTCGTGAGGCCGCCTGACCTCAGCGGCGGAATCGCGGCCGCTCTGCTGCCACCATGAAGACGAGCAACCGAGTTTCGAGCAGGCGAGCGCTGACAGCGGCGTTGTCAGTTCTTTGGGTGTGAATGGGTTCACAACGACGTCGCCAGGCGAATGCTATGTTCCAGCTGTTTAACTGCCGACTGATTTTTTTGAAGAGTTTCTTTTCGAACAGCCTCTGAGGAGAGGATCATGTTCAAGCAATTCCTCTTGGTCGCGGCGATAGTCTCCCTAACGTTAGCCACATCCACGAAAGCCCATCGCGAATATGCTTTGGAGCGCAGCGCGTCCGCCGAGTCGCGTTCGGTTTCGTTGCATTCTGATACAGCTCAACTTACGGAAGCCCTGTTGGATGACATTGTGACTTGGCTCTCATCGAATTTCGACCTGCCTGCCATCAAACAGCGTCCCGTCGTTGAATTTGCGTCGAAGATGGAGCTTGCGAGGTTGCGTGCGAGGGACCGTACTTCTTCGCAAGGCTTCATGGAAAGCGATGGGCAACTCGCTCAGCGCGAGGTTGTCGCACTTTACGACAACGAGACGAGAACAATCCTGCTTCCGGATGATTGGGGCGGCACTTCGCCGACCGACCAATCGGTCCTGGTACACGAAATGGTCCATCACCTTCAGAATGTTGGAAATCTCAAATTTGATTGCCCACAGGCGCGAGAGAAGTTGGCCTACCTGGCTCAGGATAAATGGTTAGAGCGGTTCGGACTTAGCTTGGAGAATGAGTTCGACGTCGACATGTTCACAGTGCTGATTTCTTCAGCATGCATGTATTGATTGTGACCGGTCGATCCCAGTCGCGCAGGTGAAGTCAGCAACGGTCCCAGAGTGAAGCTACGTTAGGCCACGGGCCTTCGAATTGCGCTCCTGCGCTTACAGCGACGGCACGGCCGAGGGTGGTGCGGTGACGTTCGGCAGCGGAATTGCTGGCCCAGGGCTCGCCCGCCAGGGACCTTTTGGCTTGGCCGCGACCGACGAGCACGCCGCCGCAAGCTGAGTTCGCATCGACGCCAGGCCCGTGAGGTCGATGTCAAATTTCGTGACGTCCACCTTTTCGTCCGGCATCGGCGTGGTCCGCCGGACATGGAGCGAGCGGGACGCCATGATCGCCTTGACCATGTCAGGGTCGATATTGCCGCTCCACATCTCGTACTTCGCGGCTCGCACCGGAAAACCTCCGGCTTCGTGGTCCTTGTCGGCGTCCGCGGTCATCATGATCGTACTCTTGCCGACGCTCGCCTCGTCGATCTCGCCCGCGAACATCAGCGGCACACGATTCCTGGTGTCGCAAAACATGCGCCACTCCATGGTCCGGAACGAAGAGCCGCTCTCCTTCTTCATCACCGCAATCTTGCTGATGAACGGCGGCGTTGCCTTGTCCAGCCTCCACATCCCTTCGGCAAACGCTCGCGTGTCGATTCCGAAACGATAGAGCTCGGCTCGCGTCAGCATATGCAGGTTTTCGAACTTCACCGTCCGGATGAGATTGTCGAGCTTGCGGCTGATCCCCATCGCTGCGATGAATGCGGCGCGGTCGCGTTCGGCATTCGCGATGCGGCGCTGCCTGTATTCCGCAACCGCCTGCGGAGCTGGATGTTCGTGAAAGACGAGGACCAGCCTGGAGTTATGGACCGCCAGCGCGGCGTCGGGAGCCACCTCGCGTGATGTCGCCCCGAGAAACAGGTAACCGCAGGCCGAGTTGCACATCGCATGGTAGGTCGTGAGCTCCGCCTCGACCTCGCCGCCGGCGGCCTTCGCCTTCAGGCATGCGGCGTCCACCTGTGTGCCGGCGGCACACGCCGTCGCGATCGTCCGTCCGACCCGCGCGACCGCCTTGCGACTGCGCAGCAGCCGGCCGATGGCGTAGGACTGCTCCACGTTTCCGCCGGGTGAATGAAGGTAGATCGGACGCTGCGTGTCCTTGACGCCGGCCAGGAAGCGGCGAATGCGTTGGCTTGCATCCCCATCGATCTCGCCCTCGATGGCGATCCAGCGGTCGCAGCCCGGCCCGCACGCGTCCGGCGCCCCCTTGGCAAGATAGATCGTCAGCTTGCGCGCAAATCCGGTTTTTTCGGCAGGCGCTTCCTCGGCATGCAGTGCGCATGGAAGCAGCATGGCCACGAGAAACAAAATACGGGCAAGCATGTAACGACTGGGCCACGCGCGGTGAAGATAGACGCTGACGTTACATGATGATCGGCGCGCGTACAACTTTCGGTGGCATGCATGTGCGCGTTTATTGCGCCGGGCGGCGCCACGACAGCGCCGCCCGGCTCACGGATCGAACGGCCTAGCGCAGCGATCTGAAGGCCGCCCGCCTCTCCGTGGCGAACAGCTGCGGCTGCTCCCACGCTGCGAAGTGGCCGCCCTTGTCGACCTCGTTGAAGTAATGGAGCGTCGGATATGCGCGCTGCGTCCATGTCTTCGGCGCGCGATAGATCTCGGCGGGGAATACGGTCACCGCGACCGGCACCGTGATCTCCGTGGTCTTCTGCGCGGCCGAGCTGAAGTTGTTGTTGTTGTTCTCCCAGTAGAACCGGCTGGCCGACGCACCGGTATCGGTGAGCCAGTAGAGCGAGATGGCATCCAGGATCTCGTCTTTCGTCAGCACGCGCTCGGGCTCGCCGCCGCTGTCCGTCCACTCGGCGATCTTCTCGTACATGAAGGCGGCGAGTGTCGCGGGCGAGTCGCAAAGCCCGTAACCGATCGTCTGCGGGCGCGTCACCATCATCGCGCCATAGGCCGCGCTTCGCGCGAAGAACTTGCTCAAGGTCTCGAAGGCCGCGCGTTCCGGCTCGGGCAGGCCGGCGGGCGGCGGGTCGCCTGCATTGATGCCCCTGACGTATTCGGCAGGCACGGTCGGCGGCATGTTGACGTGGATCCCCAAAAGGCCGGCGGGCTTCTGACGCGCGAGCGCGTCGGAGATCACCGAGCCGTGGTCGCCGCCCTGCGAGACGTACCTGACATAGCCGAGCCGCTTCATGAGCACGTCCCAGGCGCGCGCCACGCGGTCCGGACCCCATCCGAGTTCGCGCGGCTTGGCCGAGAAGCCATAACCGGGAATCGAGGGGATGACGACGTGGAAGGCGTCCTCCGCGCGCCCGCCATGCGCCACCGGATCGGTCAGCGGCCCGATGGTCTTGAGCATTTCGAGGATCGAGCCCGGCCAGCCGTGGCTGATGATGATGGGCAGGGCGTCAGGATTGCGCGACCTGACATGGATGAAATGGATGTCGAGGCCGTCAATTTGCGTGATGAACTGCGGCAGCCCGTTGAGCCGCTTCTCGATCTTGCGCCAGTCATAGGACTTGGCCCAGTAGCCACAAAGCGCCTGCAGCCGCGCGAGCTGCACGCCTTGCGAGGTGTCGGGCACCGTCTCGCGGTCGGGCCAGCGCGTCGCGCCGATGCGCCGGCGCAAATCGTCGAGGGCGGACTCAGAGATGTCGATATTGAATTTGCGAATGCTGGTGTCACCAGCAGGGCTTGCAGCGCCTTCTGCGGCCTGTGCGGGTGAGGCGCTTCCTGCGAGCGAAAGATTGAGGCCAATGGTACCGATCAGCGAGGATGCGATGAAGTCTCGCCGGCCGATTCCAGTGTTCGTGACAGACATGAACATTCTCCAGTTCTCTCGTCTTTTTTGGTTGTCGAGAGCGGGCGGGAGATAGCATCGCAGTCAAATCACGCAAATTCACATCAACGGCGATTGTGGGATCCGGAACGTGGAGTCGTGCTTTTTCGAAAGACCTGCACGTTTGTCAGATCTGGCGATTGATGATCCCTAAGAGTTGCTCGAGCTGCCGCTAAGCCACCGGATCCCTGACGGCATCCGAACGGCTCCGGTCATCCGGCGCCAGCGGTGGCGCCGGCCTCGCGGGAGTGGTCTTCAGCAAGGCAGCGTCGCTTGATGTGTCCGCGACCGGCGCGGCTCCGGCCTCGCGCGCGGCGACGATCCAAATCAGGAAGCCAACAAGCGCGAGCGCGGCGCCGACGGGACCGGTGGAGGTCCAGCCCAGCCCTTCGCGAATGGCGAGGCCGCCCAGGAACGGGCCGAGCGCGTTGGCGGTGTTGAACGCCGAATGGTTGAGCGCCGCAGCGAGCGCCTGCGCGTCGCCCGCGACGTCCATCAGGCGCGTCTGGAGGACAGCCCCGAGCGAGACGCTGGCGCCGATCACGAAGACGTCTGCCGCGAGCAGCCAGGGATTGCCGGCCGCAAGCGGGAAGACCAGCAACGCGGCCGCTGAAAACAACAGGATGCCGCCCGCCGTCGGCATCAAGGCGCGGTCCGCGAAGCGCGGCACGAACAGATTGCCGAGCGTCGCGCCGACGCCGAACACGGCGAGAAAGACCGGAATCACCGCGGGGCTGACCTTGGTGACCTCAATCAATGTCGTCGCAAGGTAAGTATAGACGGCGAACATGCCGCCGAAGCCGATGGCGGCGATCGCCAGCGTGATCCAGACGCGGCCGCTTCGGAGGGCGCCGAGCTCTCGCAGCGGGTCCGACCTGCCGGCCTGGTCGCGCGGCGCGAACAGGGCGCAAAGCAGGACCGTGAGCAGCGCCAGCAACGACACGAGGCCGAAGCTGGCGCGCCAGCCGACCGTCTGGCCGACCAGATTGGCCAAGGGCACGCCAATGATCGTGGCGCCGGTCAGGCCGAGCATCACCTGGCCGATCGCGCGCGAGCGGCGATGTTGAGGAACGAGCGAGGCTGCGACCAGTGCGGCGATGCCGAAATAGGCGCCATGCGGCAATCCCGACAGAAATCGAGCCGCGATCATCCAGCCAAAGCCCGGCGCAAGCGCGGTGAGCGCATTGCCGAGCGCGAACACGGCCATCAGGACCAGGAGCTGCGTGCGCCGGGCGAAACGCGCACCAAGCACGGCGATCAGCGGTGCGCCCAGCACCACGCCGAGCGCGTAGGCACTGATCGCGTGTCCCGCGGTCGGCTCGTCGACCCGAAGGTCGGCGGCGAAGAACGGCAGCAGGCTCATCGATGCGAATTCGGTGGTTCCGATCGCAAAGCCGCCCATCGCGAGCGAGAACAGGACGATGGCGAGGTGAGGGGGCGCGGAGGCCGTGGTCGCGCGGGGCGAGGTCGCTTGAGGCGATATCGACATGTGTCCTGCATTGGTGGCGTCAAGGGAACCAGCCCAGCTAACGTCGCCATCCCTGCAAGATTTGTCTGTCGTACTTAAACCCGGAGCAGTCTGCGTCAACACCGGAGCCGCGATGCAAGGCCGGCCGCATATCAGCGTCCCGATTTGCGGGTGGCGGTGGCGAGAGCGTGTGCAGGGCGGCGTGCGCGATCTGCTTGCGCTCGCCAAGATCGAGACCTCGGCATGGGATACGTGGCGCGCCGCGCGCGAACCACATCGCGTGTTGGACGATGCCGCTCTGTCGCGATGTGATGGTATCGCGCAGGGCGGTGAGGCGGGTGCGATCGAGATCGCGCCATCGCTCAGTGCGCCACCCTGGCACTAGATCGTTCGAGACCCGTGCCCGGCTGCAATTGCTTGCAGCCGCGCTAACGTGAATGTGGCGATTGCGAGCGAAAATGTGGCGACAATGAGGAGCGTAAACAATGCACACATCTCGAATCTCCAATCACGCGAATGTGCGCGCAGCGATGTTACGCGCGTGCGCAGTGCATCTCGTGTCGTCGACATTGGAATCGCTGAAAACTCTTGTTTCAAAGGGTTTCCAGCGCGCTCTGATAAATCTTCATTGATGAAGCGCGGCCCTTTGGAGCGAACTGTTGCGTCGGGGTTACAGCAATTCCGTCGATCGCTGTTATGACCACGCAACGGCCCGGGGGCCTAACGACGAAACTGGAACGGGATTCAAATGAAGAAGAATTTGTTGCTTGCTGCTGTGAGCCTCGTCGCGCTGAGCGCGGCTGCACCGGCGCTGGCTGCTGATCTCGCGGCGCGGCCGTACACCAAGGCGCCGGCGATGGTCGCCGCGATCTACGACTGGAGCGGCTTCTACATCGGCATCAACGGCGGCGGCGGTTCGTCGCACTCGACCTGGGATCTGGTCGGCGGTGGCCGTGAAGGTTCGCACGATGCGACCGGCGGCACGGTCGGTGGCCAGATCGGCTATCGCTGGCAGTCCGGCCAGTGGGTGTTCGGTGTTGAAGGCCAGGGCAACTGGGCCGACTTCTCGGGCGACAACGTCAGCGCGCTGTTCGCGACTCGCAACCGCTCGAAGATCGACTCGTTCGGGCTGATCACCGGTCAGGTCGGCTACGCCTGGAACAACGTGCTCGTCTACGTCAAGGGCGGTGCGGCTGTGGCCGGCACCAAGTACGAAGTCTTCAGCACGGCCTCGGGCGCGCTGCTGTCGTCGAACGACCAGACCCGTTGGGGTGGCACGGTCGGTGCCGGCCTCGAATACGGTTTCGCCCCGAACTGGTCGGTTGGCATCGAGTACAACCACATCTTCCTGCAGGACAAGGACGTCACCTTCGCGCTGGTGCCCTCGACCGACCGCATCCGTCAGGACGTCGACATGGGTCTCGTCCGCCTGAACTACAAGTTCGGTGGCCCGATCATCGGCCGCTACTGATACTTATCGCTTCGCAAGAAGCGGTTGTCGAAAGCCCCGGCCGTTGGCCGGGGCTTTTTTGTTGTTTGAAGTCAACGAGTTAACCATTCCTTTGCGGGATGGCTCAGACGGCTTGACTCCCGAGAACGAAATGAGAACAATGTTCTTCATACGTTCCAGCAAGGGAGCAAGCCATGTTCAGGATTTTCGTGGAAGAAGCCGCCGCACTGGCATCGATCACGCTGTTCGTCGGGATGATCGCAATCTGGGCGCAGGTGATTCCGCAGCTCTAGAGCAGCGGTTGGAAAACCGTTGGCCGGGAACTCCTGGCCGCGCCTGGGGAAAAGCGGGACGAGGTGGCCGATCGGCCGCTCCGGCGTGGACTCTGCGGCAGCGACGCCCCACCATGATGCGGCGAGTCGGCAAAGACGGGTGGAGCGCGGGTGCAGGATGCTCTCATGATCCCCTCGGCATCCCCTTGAGGCCGGCGACCGCTCCATCTCATCTGCAAGAGGCCGTCACGCGACCATGCCGAGCGCCGGATTTGTCCACCTTCACGTTCACTCGGCCTATTCGCTGCTCAAGGGCTCGATCAAGATCGCCAAGCTCGCCGAGCTCGCGAAGAAAGATCATCAGCCGGCCCTGGCGCTGACCGACACCGACAATCTGTTCGGTGCGCTGGAGTTCTCCGACAAGATGGCGGGTTCCGGTATCCAGCCGATCGTCGGCTGCGAGCTCGCGATCGACTTCGCAGACCAGGATCCCAATGCGCGCAACGCCATTGGCCCGTCGCGCGTGGTGCTGCTGGCGGCGCAGGAGCGCGGCTATCGCAGCCTGATGCGGCTCAATTCGCGCGCGTTCCTGGAATCGCCCGACAGCCACGCACCCTTCATCAAGTTCGACTGGCTCGACGGCGAGACCGAGGGCCTGATCGCGCTCACCGGCGGCCCTGACGGGCCGATCTCGCTGGCGCTTGCCGGCGGCCATGCCGAGCTTGCGGCTGCGCGCTGCGAGCGTCTCGCCACGCTGTTCGGAGACCGGCTCTACATCGAGCTGCAGCGCCACAACATCGACAAGGAGCGGCGCGTCGAAAGCGGGCTGATCGACATCGCCTATGCCAAGGGCCTGCCGCTGGTTGCGACCAACGAGCCGTATTTCGCCGCAACCGACGATTACGAGGCGCACGATGCGCTTTTGTGTATCGCCGGCGGCCGGCTGATCGCCGAGAGCGATCGCGTGCAGCTGACGCCGGATCACCGCTTCAAGACCCGCGCCGAGATGGCGGTGCTGTTCGCCGACATTCCGGAGGCGCTGGCCTCGACGGTCGAGATCGCCGAACGCTGCTCGTTCCGCCCGATGACGCGCAAGCCGATCCTGCCGTTCTTCACCGTCGGCGCCGCCGGCAGCTCCGATGCGGCCGCGGTCGAGGCGGCCGAGTTGAAGCGGCAGGCGGAGGAGGGGCTCGCCAACCGCCTGCGCGTGCATGGCCTGTCGCAGGGCACCACGGAAGAGGATTACAACAAGCGCCTGGCGTTCGAGCTCGACGTCATCATGCGCATGAAGTACGCGGGCTACTTCCTGATCGTGTCCGACTTCATCAAATGGGCGAAGTCGCAAGGGATTCCGGTCGGGCCGGGCCGCGGCTCGGGCGCAGGCTCGCTGGTCGCCTGGGCGCTGACCATCACCGATCTCGACCCGATCAAGTTCGGCCTGCTGTTCGAGCGCTTCCTCAATCCCGAGCGCGTCTCGATGCCGGACTTCGACATCGACTTCTGCCAGGACCGCCGCGTCGAGGTGATCCAGTATGTGCAGCAGCGCTACGGCCGCGACCAGGTCGCGCAGATCATCACCTTCGGTACCCTGCAGGCGCGCGGCGTGCTGCGCGACGTCGGCCGTGTGCTGCAAATGCCCTATGGCCAGGTCGACAAGCTCACGAAACTGGTGCCGCAGAATCCGGCCGCGCCGGTGACGCTAGCGGCCGCGATCGAGAGCGAGCCGAAGCTCCAGGCGTTCCGCGACGAGGATCCGGTGGTGGCGCGCGCCTTCGACATCGCCCAGCGCCTCGAGGGTCTGACGCGCCACGCCTCGACGCATGCGGCCGGCATCGTGATCGGCGATCGCCCCCTGAGCGAGCTCGTGCCGCTCTACCGCGATCCCAAGTCCGACATGCCGGTGACCCAGTTCAACATGAAATGGGTCGAGCCGGCCGGCCTCGTCAAATTCGACTTCCTCGGCCTGAAGACGCTGACCGTGCTCGACGTCGCGGTGAAGCTCTTGAAGCCGCGCAACATCCATATCGATCTCGCGACGCTGCCGATCGACGATGCCGAGAGCTACCAGATGCTGGCGCGCGGCGATGTGGTCGGCGTGTTCCAGGTTGAAAGCCAGGGCATGCGGCGCGCGCTGATCGACATGCGCCCCGACCGTTTCGAGGACATCATCGCGCTGGTGGCGCTCTATCGCCCCGGCCCGATGGCGAACATCCCGACCTACTGCTCGCGCAAGCATGGCGACGAGGAGCCGGAATATCTGCATCCCGTGCTGGAGCCGATCCTGAAGGAGACCTTCGGCGTCATCATCTACCAGGAACAGGTGATGCAGATCGCGCAGGTGATGTCGGGCTATTCGCTCGGCGACGCCGACCTGCTGCGCCGCGCCATGGGCAAGAAGATCCGCGCCGAGATGGACAAGCAGCGCGACATCTTCGTCGCCGGCGCGGTGAAGAATGGCGTGCCGAAGGGGCAGGCCGAGACCATCTTCGAGCTGCTGGCGAAGTTCGCCGACTACGGCTTCAACAAGAGCCACGCGGCGGCCTATGCGCTGGTGTCCTACCACACCGCCTACATGAAGGCGCATTATCCGGTGGAGTTCATCGCGGCGTCGATGACGCTCGATCTCAACAACACCGACAAGCTCTCCGAATTCCGCTCAGAGGCGCAGCGTCTCGGCATCAAGGTCGAGCCGCCGAACATCAATCGCTCCGGTGCGACCTTCGAGGTCGGAGAAAAGACCATCTACTACGCGCTCGCCGCGCTCAAGGGCGTCGGCATTCAGGCGATCGACCAGATCATCGAGGAGCGTACCAGGAACGGTCTCTTCACCTCGCTCGCCGACTTCGCCGCGCGCGTCAATCCGCGTGCGATCAACAAGCGCATCATCGAGAGTCTCGCCGCCGCCGGCGCCTTCGACACGCTGGAGCCGAACCGCGCCCGCGTCTTCGCCGGCGCCGACGCGATCCTCGCCGCCTGCCAGCGCGCGCATGAGGCCGCGACCATCGGCCAGAACGACATGTTCGGCAGCGCGGCCGATGCGCCGACCATCATGCTGCCGCAGATCGAGGCGTGGCTGCCGGCCGAGCGGCTGCGCCGCGAATACGACGCGATCGGCTTCTTCCTGTCCGGACATCCGCTCGACGACTATGCCACCGTGCTGAAGCGCCTGCGGGTGCAGAGCTGGGCGGAGTTCTCGCGCGCGGTGAAGACCGGCGCCACCGCCGGCAAGGTCGCGGCGACCGTGGTCTCGCGCATGGAGCGCCGCACCAAGACTGGCAACAAGATGGGCATCATGGGGCTCTCCGATCCCACGGGCCACTTCGAGGCGGTGCTGTTCTCGGAAGGGCTTGCGCAATATCGCGACGTGCTCGAGCCGGGCGCGGCCGTGCTGCTCCAGCTTGGCGCCGAGCTCCAGGGCGAGGACGTGCGCGCCCGCGTGCTGCATGCCGAGCCGCTCGACGATGCCGCCGCCAAGACGCAGAAGGGCCTGCGCATCTTCCTGCGCGACACCAAGCCGCTGGAATCAATCGCCAAGCGTCTCGCCGGCCCCGAGATGGCTGGCTCGAACGGCGCCGCGCCAAAGGTCGGCAGCCCGGGGATTGCGCCGCGCTCCAATGGCGATGGCGAGGTCTCGCTGGTGATGATGCTCGACCTCGAGACCGAGGTCGAGATGAAGCTGCCCGGCCGCTTCAAGGTCTCGCCGCAGATCGCCGGCGCGATCAAGGCGGTCGCGGGCGTCGTGGACGTGCAGCAGCTCTGACGGCCGGTCTGCGCGATCAGTGCCGTCGTCGTCGAAGCGTGTTGCAACCTCGCGCTGTTTCTGGCTAGCATGCACCCGGGGAATGGAATGGGGTGTGCGATGCTGCGACGGGGCGCGTTGTTGTTGGCCGTTGGTGCCATGCTGACGGGGTGTGTGAGCGATCAAGTGGGAACCGACTTTGCATCGGTGTCAAAGAAGGTCGGACCGCCGCGCCCCGGGCATTCGCGCATCGTCCTGCTGCAGGACAAGAGGAATGGGCTCAGCATGGCCATTTGCGCCTGCGAGGTGAAGCTCGACGGTGCGCCGCTTGGCAAGGTCGTGGCCGGGAAGTATGCCTATGCCGATCGGCCGGCCGGCCGTCACGAAGTGCTGGTGACCGAGCTGATGTTTCCCGGCGACACCAAGCGCGACATCGTCATGGAAGCCGGCCGGACGCACTTTTACCTCATCAAGAGCAGTCCCAGGCACGATGCCGCGACGGGGGGAGCGATCCTCGGTGGCCTCGCCGGGCTTGCCGTCGTCTCCGTTGCGACGGCAGGAGACGCCAATCCCGGGCCGGCCGAGCTCGTCGCGCTGGACGAGGCGACCGCGCGAACGAAGCTCGCGGAGCTACAGGCTATCGAGTAAGATGCGCGGCACGATGGCCGCTGCATCAACGACGGCGGCTCGATTGGGAGGAGCCAGGCATGTGCGAGAATTGCGGCGGCGATCGCGACGTCCACATCGGCCCTTCGCGGAGATCGCTCATCCATCTGACGGTCTCGGCGCTCGGGCTTGCCCTGGGCGGCGTCGCCCTTGCCAAGGAGACCAAGGCTCCGCCCAAGCCGCAGAACGTGCTGTCGCCAGACGCGGCGTTGAAGCGGCTGATGGAGGGCAATGTCCGTTATGTCGAAGGCGTGTCGCGGCGGCACGATTTCAAGCATGAGCGCGAGGCGCTGGCCGGCGGCCAGAACCCGTTCGCGGCCGTGCTGAGCTGCGCCGACTCGCGCATCGCGCCTGAATATGCCTTCGACACCGGTCGCGGCGATCTGTTCGTCTGCCGCGTGGCCGGAAACTTTGCCGGTACCGAAACCATCGCCAGCATGGAATATGCGGTCGCCGTGCTCAATGCGCCGCTGATCCTCGTGCTCGGCCATGACAGTTGCGGCGCGGTCGATGCGACACTGAAGGCGATCAAGGACAACACGTCGCCGCCCGGCCACATCCCCTCGCTCGTCGATGCGATCGCGCCCGCCGCAAAAGCTGCGATGCAGCAGGGCGGGGACGTGCTCGACAAGGCGATCCGGCAGAACGTGATCGACAACGTCGCCAAGCTGAAGTTGGCCGCACCGATCCTCAATGCGGCCGTGGAGCAGGGCAAGCTGAAGGTCGTCGGCGGCATCTACCGGCTCACGACGGGAACAGTCGAGCTGATCGCACAAGGCTGACGCGGGGCTGACGCCGCCGACGGCGTGGCCATTCCTCCGCCTCAATCTCAGCTTCTCGTTCAAGTGCCATTCAGCTGGCCGCGCGTCTGATGCGCGGCGGCACCTCAACAACAAAAGCGGTTAGGCAAGCCATGCGTGGGACGCTCCGAATCTTCATCTGCCTTCTTCTGCCGATCGCGGTCCTTGCCGCGGGTGCGCCCGATCCGGCGCGCGCGCAACAGCAGGAAAAGCGCATCGCGCTCGTGGTCGGCAACGGCGCCTATGCCAAGTCGCCGCTGGCGACGACCGCGAACGATGCCGGCCTGATCGCGCAGACGCTGCAGGCGGCGGGCTTCGACGTCGTCGGCGCGCGCGATCTCGACGGCGACACGCTGCGCAAGAGCTTTCGCGATTTCATCCAGAAGGCGCAGGCCTCCGGCCCCGGCACCGTCGCGATGGTCTATCTCGCCGGCTACGGCGTGCAGCTTGCCGGCGAGAACTATTTCATCCCGGTCGATTCCAACATCACCCGCGACACCGACATCCCGACCGAGGCCCTGCGCATCAGCGACTATGCGCGCCAGCTGGCGGCGATTCCACTCAAGGCCAACATCGTCGTGCTCGACGCGGCGCGGGCGCAGCCCTTCATCGAGGGCGGCCAGCCGATCGCGAGCGGCCTGGCGCTGATCGAACCCGACCCGAACATGCTGATCGCCTTCAACGCCGCGCCCGGCACGGTGGCGCCACAGGAGCCGGGGCCTTACGGCATCTATGCGCAGTCGCTGGCGGAGATGATCCGCACCGGCGGCCTGCCGCTGCCTGAGGTGTTCGATCGCGTCCGCCTGCGCGTCAACGAGGCCTCCAAGGGCGCGCAGGTGCCCTGGAACGAGCAGAAGATATCGGCGCCATTCTCGTTCTTCGATCGCGGGCCCGACGCGCCGCCGCCGGAGGCCTCGGCCGCCCAGGTCGCCGCGATTCGCAACAAGCCGATCCGCGATCTCGGCGTGCAGGACGCCTACGCCGCCGCGCTGGAGCGCGACACGCTGCCGGCTTATGAGGAATTTCTCGCGGCCTATCCGAGCGATCCGATGTCCAAGCGCGTGATGGCGATCGTTGCGGCGCGCCGCGAGGCGATCACCTGGCGGCGGACTTATCGCACCGACACGCCGGAGGCCTATTGGTCGTATCTGCGCCGCTATCCGCGCGGCCCGCACGCGGGCGATGCGCGCCGGCGCCTGGCGATCCTCACCGCGCCGGCCGAGCCGCCGCCGAGCTTCGCGATGATCGACTATGACGTGCCGCCGCCGCCGCCGGAGGAGGTGGTCTATGTCGACCGTCCCGTGCTGTACTTCAGCGATCCTGATTTTGGCTTCGCGCCACCACCGCCGCCGCCGGTCTATTATCTGCCGCCGCCGCCGCCGGATTTCGTTGTGCTCGAGCCGCCGCTGCCCGTGGTCGGCCTGTTCGTGCTGCCGCAGCCAATGTTCGTGCCGATCCCGGTGTTCGTCAGCCCACCGGTCTATGTCGCGCCGCCGCCGAACAACATCATCTACAACAACATCCATAACACCACGGTCATCAACACCGTGATCAACCGGCCGCCGGCACCTGCCGCGGGAGTGGGAGCAGGAGCCGGACCGGGCAATCTCGCGCCGGCGGTTGCCGGCCGGGCCAATCCGGCCGGTGCAGCCGTGCCGCAGGCAGTCGCGCAGCGCGCGGCTCTGATCCAGCAGGGCAAGGCGCCAATGCCGCCGAGTGCGACGATCCAGCCGACGGCAAGACCCGGGACACCGCCGGGCACGCCCGCCAATGTCGCGCCAAATGCGCGACCAAGCGCGCTGCCGGGTGCCTTGCCAGGTACCCCGCCAGGTACGACGCCGAACGCCCCAGGCACAGCACCGAACGCCGCGCCGCAGACCAAGTTGCCTGCCGCCAACACACTGCCGGTTCCGGGCTCCCATGGTGGGCCGCCGGTGCCGCCGGCAGGGGCAGGGACTCCGCCGGGCGGCAGGCCCTTGCCGACGGCGACCGCTCCGACCGCTCCCGGCGTAACGCCGCCGGCTCATCCGGGAGCGCCGACCACGGCTGCGCCCGGCACAACGCCGCCGCCCCATCCTGGTGCGCCAACGGCCGTCGCTCCGACGACCGTTGCGCCCACCGCGACAAATCCGGCCGCTGTGCCGGGCCAACCGCCCAAGCCCCCGGTCGCGCAGACCCCGCCCGGGGCCGGGCCTGCCGATCGTGCCAAGTCCGCAACCCGTGAGCCGGCCGGCCCGCCGCCCGCTGCAGCGGGAAAACCGGTCGTGCCGCCTCCGTCAGCTGTGCGCGAGCCGATCAGGCCGCAGGCTCACCCGCCGGCCCCGCCGCCGCAGGCGGCCAGGCCGGCCGCACCGCCCCCGCGGCCCCAGGCCGTGGCGCGGCCCACGCCGCCACCTCCGCCCCACGTGTCGGCGCCGCCGCCAAGGATGGCTGCACCTCCGCCGCCGCGACCCGCTCCGCCGGTGGCGGCCGCGCGACCGGCGCCGCCGCCCATGGCCCGGCCTGCGCCGCCCCCGCCGGTAGCCCGGCCGGCGCCACCGCCGCCACCACCGCGGATGGCCGTCGCGCCTCCGCCGCCGCCGCGCCCGGCAGCACCTCCGCCGCGTCCCGCGGCCCCGCCGCCGGCGGCAGCCAAGAAGTGCCCGCCGAACCAGCCCAAGTGCTAGTCAGGTGCTAGTCAGGTGCTGATCCAGCGCTGGGGCGCGGCGCGGCCTTTACGGAAGGGGGCCTCTCGCGGGCGAAAACCGCCCGCGAACGGCCCTTATTTCCTTGCTTCTGGCCGAAATCGCGCTATATAGCGCGCCATCTCACACGGAAGCATGGCTCATAAGGCCGTCCGGTGGCTGCCGGGGCGACAACGCTCCGTTTTGCTCACACGCTTCCGGAGGAACCAACCGGAGAATTATAACGATGGCGCTACCCGATTTCACCATGCGTCAGCTTTTGGAAGCTGGCGTGCACTTTGGTCACCAGTCTCACCGCTGGAATCCGAAAATGGCTCCGTTCATTTTCGGCACCCGCAACAACATCCACATCGTCGACCTCGCGCAGACCGTGCCGATGCTGCACCACGCCCTCCAGGCGGTCAGCGACACGGTGGCCAAGGGCGGCCGCATCCTGTTCGTCGGCACCAAGCGCCAGGCGCAGGACGGCGTCGCGGACGCGGCCAAGCGCTGCGCGCAGTATTTCGTCAATTCGCGCTGGCTCGGCGGCACGCTGACCAACTGGAAGACGATCTCGGCCTCGATCAAGCGCCTGCGTCACCTCGACGACGTGCTCTCAGGCGGCGAAGCCAATTCGTACACGAAGAAGGAGCGCCTGACGCTTCAGCGCGAGCGCGACAAGCTCGACCGCTCGCTCGGCGGCATCAAGGACATGGGCGGTCTGCCCGACCTGATCTTCGTGATCGACACCAACAAGGAAGACATCGCGATCCAGGAGGCCCAGCGCCTCAACATCCCGGTTGCCGCGATCGTCGACACCAATTCGGACCCGAAGGGCATCACCTATGTGGTGCCGGGCAATGACGACGCCGGCCGCGCCATTTCGCTGTACTGCGATCTCATTGCGCGTGCAGCGATCGACGGCATCTCGCGCGCCCAGGGTGATTCGGGCATCGACGTCGGTGCTTCGGCCCGTCCGCTCGCCGAAGAGCTGCCGGCGGCTTCCTCGAGCGGCTTCCAGGGCCTTGCGGGTCCCCGCGGCACCGCCGACGACCTCAAGAAGCTCCCGGGCGTGTCGGGCGCGATCGAGAAGAAGTTCAACGACCTCGGCATCTTCCACTTCTGGCAGCTGGCCGAACTCGACCACGACACCGCGCACACGATCGGTGAAGAAGTCGGTCTGCCGAGCCGCGCGGATGCCTGGGTGGCCAAGGCCAAGGCGCTGACCGCGGAAGCGGAATAGTCAAAAAGAGCGATGGGTTGGCCGGATAGATTCCGGCCACCATTTCAGTTGACGCGAATCCCTGAGATGGACCGCGGCGGGGCAATTGGATGCCGCGCCGCGGCAAACCGGCAGGCACAAAGGATATTCAACGATGGCAACGATCACAGCTGCGATGGTCAAGGACCTGCGCGAGTCGACCGGCGCGGGCATGATGGACTGCAAGGCCGCGCTGACCGAAAACGACGGCAACATGGAAGCGGCGCAGGACTGGCTGCGCAAGAAGGGCCTGTCGAAGGCCGCCAAGAAGTCCGGCCGCGTCGCGGCTGAGGGCCTGATCGGCGCGCTCACCAAGGGCACCAAGGGCGTCGTGGTCGAGGTCAACTCCGAGACCGACTTCGTTGCGCGCAACGGCCAGTTCCAGGGCCTGGTCAAGATGATCGCGCAGGTCGGATTCGACGTCGGCGCCGATGTCGAGAAGATCAAGGCCGCCAAGGTCGGTGACGTCACCATCGAAACCGCGATCAATGACGCGATCGCGACCATCGGCGAGAACATGACGCTGCGCCGCGCTGCCTCGCTCGAAGTGAGCCAGGGCGTGGTGTCGCACTACGTCCACGGTGCGGTCATCGACGGCGCCGGCAAGATGGGCGTGATCGTGGCGCTGGAATCGCCCGGCAAGGCCGACGAGCTTGCCGCGCTCGGCCGCCAGATCGCGATGCATGTCGCTGCCGCCAACCCGCTGGCGCTCGATCCGTCCGGCCTCGATCCGGCGGTCGTCAAGCGCGAGAAGGACGTGCTCGCCGACAAATATCGCCAGCAGGGCAAGCCCGAGAACGTGATCGAGAAGATCGTCGAGTCCGGCCTCAAGACCTATTACAAGGAAGTCTGCCTGCTCGAGCAGGCCTTCATCCACGACACCGGCAAGTCGGTGGCGCAGGCGGTGAAGGAAGCCGAAGGCAAGGTCGGCGGGGCTGTGAAGATTGCCGGCTTTGTGCGCTATGCTCTCGGTGAGGGAATCGAGAAGCAGGAAAGCGACTTCGCAGCCGAGGTCGCTGCGGCCAGCGGCAAGAAGTAAGCCGGAACGTTCCTTCCGGCGTGCCGCCGGAAGCGGCGCCCGGACGAGGAAAGTGCTCATGACTGATCCGGTCTATCGTCGCGTCGTGATCAAGCTGTCCGGCGAATATCTCGCGGGACAGCAGGGTTTTGGCATCGATCAGCCGACCGTCGACAGGGTTGCGGACGATCTGATCGCCGCCCGCCATCTCGGCACCGAGGTTGCGGTCGTGATCGGCGGCGGCAACATCGTGCGCGGCGTCGAGGTGTCCTCCCGCGGCGTCTCGCGCCCGACCGGCGACACCATGGGCATGCTCGCCACCATGATGAACTGCCTCGCGCTGGAAGCGGCGATCGAGCGCAAGGGCACGCCGGCGCGCACGCTGTCGGCCTTCGTCATGCCCGAGATTTCCGAGCTGTTCACCCGGACTGCGGCGCACAAATACCTCGCCGAGGGCCGGATCGTGCTGCTCGGCGGCGGAACCGGCAATCCGTTCTTCACCACCGACACGACCGCGGTGCTGCGCGCCGCCGAGATCGGCGCCCAGGCGGTCCTGAAGGCGACCAATGTCGACGGCGTCTACTCGGCCGACCCGAAGAAGGATCCGACCGCCACGCGGTTCGACCGGCTGACGCATTCGCAGGCGATCGAGGGCGGCTACAAGGTGATGGATGCGACCGCCTTCGCGCTTGCCCGCGAGACGTCGCTGCCTATCATCGTGTTCTCGATCGCGGAGCCGGGGTCGATCGGTGCGATTCTGCGTGGCATCGGCCACGGTACCATCGTCGCCGGCTGACGGCTCATCTGGCGCGCCCTGAAGGGAGGGGCGCGGTGAGGTCGCCGGGATTTTGAAGGAGAAACGTGATGCCCACGGGTAATTTCGACCTCAACGAAGTGAAGCGCCGCATGCAAGGCGCCGTGCAGTCCCTCAAGCACGAGCTCGGCGGCTTGCGCACCGGCCGCGCCTCCGCCTCGATGCTCGATCCGGTGCAGGTCGAGGCCTATGGCAGCCACATGCCGCTGAACCAGCTCGCCACCGTCAGCGTGCCCGAGCCGCGCCTGATCTCGGTGCAGGTCTGGGACAAGTCGATGGTCAAGGCGGTGGAGAAGGCGATCGTCGATTCCAATCTCGGCCTCTCGCCCGCGACCGAAGGCCAGGTGCTGCGCCTGCGCATCCCCGAGCTCAACGAGGAGCGGCGCAAGGAGCTCGTCAAGGTCGCGCACAAATACGCGGAAGCCGCCAAGGTCGCCACGCGTCACGTCCGTCGCGACGGCCTCGACGTTCTGAAGAAGCTCGAGAAGAATCACGAGATGTCGGAGGACGATCAGAAGCGTCATGCCGACGAGGTGCAGAAGGCGACCGACGGCACGATCGCCGAGATCGACCAGCTGCTGGCCGCCAAGGAAAAAGAAATCCTCACCGTCTGAGGCTGCCGTCATGTCCAACGCCGCCGCGCCCGCAACGGAAGGACCCGACCGGTCCGACGCGCCTGCGCATGTCGCCATCATCATGGATGGCAACGGGCGTTGGGCGGCCGCGCGCGGTCTGCCGCGGGCTGAAGGTCATCGCCGCGGCGTGGAGGCCTTGCGCCGCGTGGTGCGCGCCTCGCACGAGCTCGGCATCCGCTATCTCACCATCTTTTCCTTCAGCTCGGAGAACTGGTCGCGCCCGGCGAGCGAGATCGGCGATCTGTTCGGCCTGCTCAGGCGCTTCATCCGCAACGATCTCGCGAGCCTGCATCGCGACGGCGTCAAGGTGCGCATCATCGGCGAGCGCGAAGGGCTCGAGAGCGACATCTGCGCGCTGCTCAACGAGGCCGAGGAACTGACGCGCGACAACACGCGCCTGACGCTCGTCGTCGCCTTCAACTACGGCTCGCGGCAAGAGATCGCGAAAGCGGCGCAGAAGCTCGCGCGCGAGGTCGCGGAGGGCAGGCGCGATCCTGCCACCATCGACGCCGAGACGCTTGGCGCGCATCTCGATGCGCCCGACATTCCCGATCCCGATCTCATCATCCGCACCAGCGGCGAGCAGCGCCTGTCCAACTTCCTGATGTGGCAGGCCGCCTATAGCGAGCTCGTGTTCGTGCCGATCCACTGGCCCGATTTCGACAAGGCGGCGCTGGAAGGCGCGATCGCCGAATTTGCCAGGCGCGAGCGCCGTTTCGGCGGCCTGGTTGCGAAAACCGCCTCGTGAGCGAACCCGAAACCGCACCGGCTGGCGCGAAGCCTGCCCCGAGCAATCTCGTGATGCGGGTCCTCGCAGCGCTGGTGCTGGCGCCGCTTGCCATTGCGCTCGCTTATGCCGGCGGCTGGCTGTGGGCGCTCCTCGTCACCCTGGTGTCGATCGGGCTGTTCGCGGAATGGCTGATGGTGGTGGGCGCGGGGTCCGTTGCACTGACCGCGTCCGGAACGATCGTCCTCGCCATCATGGGCTTCTGCGTCGCCTTCGGCGCGCTCAAGACCGCCGTCGTCACCGGCCTCGTTGGCGGCGCCATCGTGACGCTGATCGCGCGCGGCAAGTTCGTCTGGGCGGCCTCCGGATTCGCCTATGCATCGGCGGCGCTGCTGGCCTCGATCCTGGTGCGGCAGGATCTCGTGAACGGCTTTGCCGCGCTGATGTTCGTGCTGCTCGTGGTGTGGGTGACCGATATCGGCGGCTATTTCGCCGGCCGCGGCATTGGCGGACCGAAGCTGTGGCCCCGCGTGAGCCCGAAGAAGACCTGGGCCGGCGCCCTCGGCGGCTTTGCCGCCAGCCTAGCGGTTGCCGCGGGCTTTGCGGCTTGCGGGCTCGGGAAGGCGGTTCCACTGCTGCTCGTCAGCGCCGTCCTGTCGGTGGTCTCGCAACTCGGCGATCTCTTCGAATCCGCCGTGAAGCGGCGCTTCGGTGTCAAGGATTCCAGTCACTTAATTCCCGGTCATGGCGGTCTACTGGACCGTCTGGACGGCTTTGTCGCCGCCATCCTGGCGGCATGGATTATCGGCTTTCTCCGCCATGGTGTGCATAGCGCCGGAAGCGGTCTTGTGGTTTGGTGAGGATATGAGCGCGGTCCCATTGCGTAATAACAAGGCTGCGGCGTCTGCCGTCCGCAGCGTCACGGTTCTCGGTGCCACCGGCTCGATCGGCGACAGCACGATGGATCTGCTGCGGGCCTCTCCCGAACGCTACCGCGTCGAGGCCCTGACGGCGAACGGCAATGTCGAAGCGCTGGCAAAGCTCGCGAAGGAGTTTTCCGCGCGCTTCGTGGCGATCGCCGACACCTCCAAGCTCGCCGAGCTCAAGGCCGCGCTGGCGGGTACGAGCACCGAATGCGGCGCCGGCGAAAGCGCGGTGATCGAAGCGGGCGCGCGTCCGGCCGATTGGGTGATGGCCGCCGTGAGCGGCGCCGCCGGACTGAAGCCGGCGCTCGCCGCGGTCGATCGCGGCGCACATGTCGCGCTCGCCAACAAGGAATGCCTCGTCTGCGCCGGCGATTTCTTCATGCAGCGCGCCGCGAAAGCCGGCGCCTGCATCCTGCCAGCCGATTCCGAGCACAATGCGCTGTTCCAGGCGCTCGGCTCAGGCAATCGCGACGAACTGGTCCGTGTCATCATCACGGCCTCCGGCGGTCCGTTCCGGACCTGGAAGCCTGCCGACATCGAGCAGGCGACACTCGCCCAGGCGCTGAAGCATCCGAACTGGAGCATGGGCCAGAAGATCACGATCGATTCCGCCTCGATGATGAACAAGGGGCTCGAGGTGATCGAGGCCTCCTATCTGTTCGCGCTCTCGCCCGACGAGATCGACGTTCTCGTTCATCCGCAGTCGATCATCCACGGCATGGTCGAGTTCTCCGACCGTTCGGTCGTGGCCCAGCTCGGCTCTCCCGACATGCGCACGCCGATCGCCCACTGCCTCGGCTGGCCCGACCGCATCAAGGGACCGGCGGCCAAGCTCGATCTGGCCAAGATCGGCCAGCTGACCTTCGAGGCGCCTGATTTCGAGCGGTTCCCCGGACTACGGCTGGCTTACGATTCGCTCCGGACCGGGAAGGGGGCGACCACGGTGTACAATGCCGCCAACGAGGTCGCGGTCGCCGCCTTCATCGCCGGCAAGATCCGGTTCGGCGCGATTGCCCGGCTGGTGGAAGCGACGCTGGAGGACTGGATCCGGGGTGGGAACCAGGCGCCCCTGACGTCCGCCGACGATGCAATCTCCGTTGACCATGTTGCTCGAAATAGAGCTGCCGCCCTATTGCCTCAAATTGCCTTAAAGGCATCCTAGATGGTTCGGGGCCAGGGCCTTGCGGCGCTGGATAAGGGAATTCGATGATCGACTTTTTCGTCCATAGTTTCAATACGTTGAGCCATGGGCTCCTTGGCTACGCGGTTCCCTTCCTCTTTGTCCTGACCATCGTCGTGTTCTTCCACGAACTCGGCCATTTCCTGGTCGCGCGCTGGGCGGGCGTTCGGGTGTTAACCTTTTCGCTCGGCTTCGGGCCCGAGCTGGTCGGTTTCAATGACCGCCATGGTACCCGCTGGAAGATTTCGGCGATCCCGCTCGGCGGTTACGTCAAGTTCTTCGGGGACGAGAGCGAGGCCTCGACCCCGTCGGCCGAGACGCTCGCGGCCATGACGGCCGAGGAGCGCGCCGGCAGCTTCCACCACAAGAAGGTTGGCCCGCGCGCCGCCATCGTCGCGGCCGGACCGATCGCCAATTTCATTCTGGGCGCGCTGATCTTCGCCGGCATGGCCCTGTATTACGGCAAGCCGAGCACGATCGCGCGCGTCGACGGCGTCGTCGCCGATGGCGCGGCGGCTGTGGCCGGCTTCAAGATCGGGGACGTCGTCGTCCAGATCGACGGCAAGCCGATCGAGAGCTTTGCCGACATGCAGCGAATCGTGGCGATGAATGCCGGTTCGGCGCTTGCCTTCCAGGTGAAGCGTGACGGCGCCATCGTGTCGCTGACCGCGACGCCGGCGCTGCTCGAGCGCAAGGATCCGTTCGGCAACAGCCACCGCCTCGGCGTGCTGGGCGTCGAGCACAAGTCCCAGGCTGGTGAGGCCTCGACCACACCGGTCGGTGTCGGCGAGGCGCTCAAGATCGGGGTCGAGCAGGTCTGGTTCATCATCACCAGCACCTTCAAGTTCCTGGGCTCGTTGTTTGTCGGAAACGGCAATCCCAACGAGGTCAGCGGCGTCCTCGGAATCGCGAAGATGTCGGGGCAGGCGGCCAGCGCCGGGTTCCAGTTCGTGATCAACCTCTGTGCGGTGCTGTCGGTGTCGATCGGCCTGCTGAACCTGTTCCCGATCCCGCTGCTGGATGGCGGTCACCTTATGTTCTACGCGGCGGAAGTGGTCCGCGGCCGGCCCCTGTCCGAGCGGACGCAGGAGATGGGGTTCCGAATCGGGCTTGGTTTGGTGCTGATGTTGATGGTGTTTGCGACCTACAACGACATCCTGCGGATGGCGGCTTCCTGATAGGGGCTTTTTTGAGGCGTTGCTGTTGAGCAACGTCTTGGAATGAAATTGAAATTGCGGCGCGCTCGGCCGTTTGCGGCGTCGGTGAAATTGGCTACAAGCGGCTCTGAACTTGGGGAATCTCCGGACCGGCGTTGGGGTTGGGTCTGGCACGGAATGATAAGGGCGCGTTGCGCAATGAAGTTTGGACTGCGACTCCGGGGCGGCTTGCTTGCCACCCTGATCATGTTCGGCGCGCCGGTGGTTGCCCCGATTGGGGCAGCTTTTGTGTCATCGCCTGCGCTTGCGCAGACCGTCCAGTCGATTTCCGTCGAGGGAAATCGCCGTGTCGAGGTGGAGACGATCCGCTCCTATTTCAAGGCGGGTCCGGGCGGCCGCCTGGATCAGGGCGCCATCGACGACGGCCTCAAGGCGCTGATCGAGACCGGCCTGTTCCAGGACGTGAAGATCAACCGCGGCGCCGGTGGCCAGATCGTCGTCTCCGTGGTGGAAAACCCGGTGATCGGTCGCATCGCCTTCGAGGGCAACAAGAAGATCAAGGACGAGCAGCTCACCGCTGAAGTCCAGTCCAAGGCGCGCGGCACCTTCTCCCGCGCCATGGTGCAGTCCGACACGCTGCGAATCGCCGAAATCTACCGCCGCTCCGGCCGCTACGACGTCCGCGTCACGCCCGAGGTCATCGAGCAGCCGAACAACCGCGTCGATCTCATCTTCACGATCGAGGAGGGCGCCAAGACCGGCGTCAAGTCGATCGACTTCGTCGGCAACGTCGCGTTCTCGTCCTACCGCCTGCGGGACGTCATCAAGACGCGCGAATCGAACCTGCTGAGCTTCCTTGGCAGCGGCGACATCTACGATCCCGACCGCGTCGAGGCCGACCGCGACCTGATCCGTCGCTTCTACCTCAAGAACGGCTTCGCCGACGTCCAGGTCGTGGCTGCGCTCACCGAATACGATCCGGAGAAGAAGGGCTTCAACGTCACCTTCAAGATCGAGGAAGGCTCCCAATACCGCGTCGGTGCGCTCGACTTCCGTTCCAGCATCCCGAACTTCGACCCGAGCTCGATGCGCTCCTTTTCGCGCGTCAATGTCGGCTCGCTCTACAACGTCGAATCGGTCGAGAAGTCGGTCGAGGACATGCAGATCGAGGCCTCGCGCCGCGGCTATGCCTTCGCCGTGGTCCGTCCCGGCGGCGATCGCAATTTCGAGGCGCACACCGTCTCGGTCGTGTTCAACATCGACGAGGGCCCGCGCACCTATATCGAGCGCATCAACCTGCGCGGCAACACACGCACGCGCGACTACGTGATCCGTCGCGAGTTCGACCTCTCCGAGGGCGATGCCTACAACCGCGCGCTGGTCGATCGTGCCGAGCGGCGCCTGAAGAACCTCGACTATTTCAAGACCGTGAAGATCACGACGGAGCCCGGCTCGTCCAGCGACCGCGTCATCCTGGTCGTCGACATGGAAGAAAAATCGACCGGCGACTTCTCGGTTTCGGGCGGTTACTCCACGACCGACGGCGCACTCGCCGAAGTCTCGATCTCCGAACGCAACCTGCTCGGCCGCGGCCTGTTCGCCAAGGCGTCGGTGACCTATGGCCAGTACGCGCGCGGCTATTCGCTGTCGTTCGTCGAACCGTATCTGCTCGACTACCGCGTCGCGCTCGGCCTCGACCTCTATCAGCGCCAGCAGCTGTCCAACAGCTACATCTCCTACGGCACCAAGACGCTCGGCTTCTCGCCGCGTCTCGGCTTCTCCTTGCGCGAAGATCTGTCGCTTCAGCTGCGCTATTCGATCTATCGGCAGGAAATCACGCTGCCGTCCTACCTGGCGAACTGTAACAACGATCCGACTTCGGCGGCCTTCAACCCGAGCCCGGCCTATGCGGCCGCCAACGGCATCAGCCTTGCCTCGACCAACGGCCTCGGCTGCTACAACGACGGCGAAGCCTCGCTGCCGGTGCGCAAGGAGCTTGCCAACGGCAAGACCCTGACCTCGGCGCTCGGCTATACGCTGACCTACAACACGCTCGACAACAACAAGAACCCCACCGACGGCCTGCTCATCGACTTCCGGCAGGATTTCGCCGGCGTCGGCGGCGACGTCAGCTATTTGAAGACCGCGGCGGACGGAAAGTACTACGCCCCGCTGGTGTCTGACATCGTCGGTCTCGTCCATCTCCAGGGCGGCGTCCTGACCAAGATGGGCAAAGATCTGCGAATGCTCGACCAGTTCCAGATGGGCCCGAATCTCGTCCGCGGCTTCTCTCCGAACGGCATCGGCCCGCGCGATCTGAATCCTTTCGGTACGCAGGACGCGCTCGGCGGCACCAAATATTGGGGCGCTTCGTTCGAATTGCAGATGCCGTTCTGGTTCCTGCCGAAGGAAGTGGGTCTGAAGGGCGCGGTCTATGCCGATGCCGGTGGCCTGTATGACTACAGGGGACCGACGAGCTGGACGGTGACCAACGAAGTCAACGCGCCTGGCTGTATTCCGTCGACCGTCAATCCGTCGAGTGCCGGAACCTGTACCGGCCTCGTCTACGACGACAGCAAGGTGATCCGCTCGTCGGTCGGTGTCGGCCTGATCTGGCAGTCGCCGTTCGGTCCGCTGCGCTTCGACTACGCCGTGCCGCTCAGCAAGGGCAAGTATGACCGCACCCAGGAGTTCCGGTTCGGCGGCGGCACCTCGTTCTAATTCGATCAGCAGAGCATGATCCGGCCCCTTGGGTTTCCCTTTGGATTTCCCCTGGGGGCCGGTCTCCAAAAAGTTCGTGCTCAATCCGGGAGATGAGGCATGATGCGGCTTGGCCGCTTCATGCCGAAGCCGGACCACGACGGGGTGGAATGGCGCAGCCGACCTTCTTCACAAAGCCGCCTGCGACGGCGCTGGCCGATATTGCCATGCTGACCAAGGCGCTGCTGGTCGACCCCACCAGGGGCGATCACGTCATCACGGGCCTGGCCTCGCTCGACGAAGCCGGCCCGATGCATCTGGCGTTCTTCGACAACCTGAAATATGCCGATCAGCTCAAGACGACCCGAGCGGGTGCGTGCCTGGTCAGTCCGCGCTTCGAGGCCCAGGTGCCCGCGCACGTCGCCGTGCTGCGGGCGGCGCAGCCGTTCCGCGCCTTCGTCAGGATCGCGCGGGAATGGCACGGCGACGCGCTGAGGCCGCAATCCTGGGTCGGCAATGACGGCATCGCGCCGTCGGCCATCATCGATCCCACGGCGCGCCTCGAGGACGGCGTGGTCGTCGATCCCCTGGCGGTCATCGGTGCGGATGTCGAGATCGGCAGCGGCACGGTGGTCGGCGTCGGCGCCGTGATCGGCCCCGGCGTCAAGATCGGCCGGGACTGCAATGTCGGCGCCCGCACCGCCATCCAGTGTGCGCTGATCGGCAACAACGTGCTGATCCACCCGGGCTGCTCGATCGGCCAGGACGGCTACGGCTTCATCTTCTTCGGCCCCGAGGGGCACCTGAAGGTGCCGCAGACCGGGCGCGTGCTGATCCAGAACAATGTGGAGGTCGGCGCCGGCACCACCATCGATCGCGGTTCCCTGCGCGACACCGTGATCGGCGAGGGCACCAAAATCGACAACCAGGTCCAGATCGGCCACAATGTGACGATCGGCCGGAATTGCCTGCTGGCGGCCCAGATCGGGCTGGCCGGCAGTCTGACCATTGGCGACAACGTGGCGCTGGGAGCAAAGGTTGGCATCAACAATCACCTCAAGATCGGCGACGGGGCCCAGGTCACCGCGATGAGCGGCGTCAAGGACGACATCCCGCCGAACGGACGCTGGGGTGGTTTTTTTGCCAAGCCGACCAAGCAGTGGTTCAAGGAGATCATCGCGGTGGAGCGCCTGGTACGCGACAGCAAGGCCGATCCGAAGGACGAGGGACGGGAATGACGGAGGAATCACCTGTTAGGTTCGAGCTGGTGGACATCAATGCGATCCTCCAGACGCTGCCGCACCGCTTTCCGATGCTGCTGATCGATCGCGTGATCAAAATCCGCGCCGATTACAGCGGCATCGGCATCAAGAACGTCACCTTCAACGAGCCGGCCTTCCAGGGACATTTCCCCGAGCGCCCGGTCTATCCCGGCGTGATGATGATCGAGGCGATGGCGCAGACGGCGGGCGTGATCGGCATCAAGTCGGTCGAGGGCACCGAGAAACCGCGCGCGGTCTATTTCCTCACCATCGACAAGTGCAAGTTTCGCAAGCCCGTGCTGCCCGGCGATACCATCGAGTATCACATGCGCTCGCTCGGCCGCCGCAAGACTATGTGGTGGTTTCACGGCGATGCCAAGGTCAACGGCCAGGTCGTCGCGGAAGCCGACGTCGGCGCCATGCTGACGGACTGAGCGTCACGCGCCGCAATCGTAGCGGCTGCCCGGTGTCGTGCGTCTGATATTCCGGTTGAAGAACTGGCCCATGGACGGCGCGCCCAGGAGGCCGTCGACCGTATCGGGATCCACGCCGCAATAGCGGTCATACGCGCCGTTGATCGCGACGATCAGATCCTGTTGTGCGCGGTCGTAGCAGACGCGCTGAAGCACCGTGCTGCGGGTGATGTCGCGGCATTCGAATGTCGCGAGGTCGATGGGGCGGTGCCCGCCGGGCTCCACCGTCTCGGAGACGACCGGTGCGGTCGCCAGCTGTGCGAGCAGCATTGCCAGGGCCCTGACCACGATACCTGAAGCTCCGCATGAACGTGTTGATGGGCCGCGAAGGCCGCCTCATCCGGCACGTGAAACACGCCGAGATGATACGTCACTGGACAGATCGGGCATAGTCGGGCTAACCAGCGGAAAACCGAGCGACTTCAACACATAACCAGACCTTCTTGACGAGTTAGATTGCTTGATGAGCAAGATTGATCCCACCGCACGGGTCGAGGACGGCGCCGTGATCGGCGAGGGTACCGAGATCGGCCCCTACTGCATCATCGGCCCCAATGCCGTGATCGGCGCGAACTGCAAGCTGATCGGACATGTGCATGTCACGGCGCAGACCACCATCGGCGATGATTGCACCATCTATCCCTTTGCCTCGCTCGGCACGCCGCCGCAGTCGCTCAGCTACCGTGGCGAGCTGACGAAGCTCAAGATCGGCTCGGGCTGCACTATCCGCGAATCCGTGACCATGAATGCCGGCACCGTCGCCGGCGGCGGCATCACCACGGTTGGCGATCGTGACTACTTCATGAATTGCAGCCATGTCGGCCATGACTGCCATGTCGGCAATGACGTGATCTTCGCGACCTCGGCGACGCTCGGCGGTCACTGCGAGATCGGCGACTTCGTCTTCATCGGCGGCCTGTCCGCGGTGCACCAGTTCACGCGCATCGGGCCGCAGGTCATGGTGGGCGGTGTGTGCGGCGTACGCGACGACATCATTCCGTTCGGGCTGGTCAATGGCCAGTATGCCGTGCTTGAGGGCCTCAACCTGATCGGCATGAAGCGGCGCAAGTTCACCAAGCAGCGGCTTGCGACCGTGCGCGCGTTCTACCAGAAGCTCTTCCACGGCCCCGGCACCTTTGCCGAGCGGCTCGAAGCGTGCAGGCCGCTCGCCGGCGAGGATCCGGCGATTGCCGAGATCCTCGGCTTCATCGGCAAGGGCAAGCGTCCGCTCTGTCTTCCCGCCATTGCGAAGTGAACCTGCGATGGCCGCGGACATGACATCGGCGGCGGCAGGGATTTCATCGCCGGTCGGCGTGGTCGCAGGCGGTGGCGCCATGCCGTTTGCGGTCGCCGACTCGCTCGCCGCGCGCGGCATCGCGCCGGTGCTGTTTCCGCTGCGCGGCGCCTGCGATCCGGTGCAGGTGGAGAAATTCCGCCACCGCTGGATCTCGGTCGGCCAGCTCGGGCGCGCGATGCGGCTGTTCCGCGAGGAAGGCTGTCGCGACCTGATCTTCATCGGCACCTTGGTGCGGCCTTCGCTCTCGGAGATACGGTTCGACTTCACGACGTTGCGGCTGCTTGGCAATGTCATCCGCGCCTTTCGCGGCGGCGACGATCATCTGTTGTCCGGCGTCGGGCGCATTCTCGAACAAGGCGGCTTTCGCATGGTCGGGATCAAGGACGTTGCGCCCGACCTCCTGATGCCCGAGGGCTGCATTAGTCGCGCCTGGCCGAGCGACACCAGCAAGACCGACATCGAGCGCGGCCGCGCGGTCCTGACCGCGCTCGGACCGTTCGACATCGGCCAGGCTGTCGTGGTGATCGACGGCCATGTGGTGGCGGTCGAGGATATCGAGGGCACCGACGCGCTGCTCGCGCGCGTCGCGCGGCTGCGCGAGGAGGGCCGCATTCGCGCGGCGACGGGCCGCGGCGTGCTGGTGAAGGCGCCAAAGAGCAGCCAGGATCTGCGTTTCGACCTGCCGACGATTGGCCCGCGTACCATCGAGGGTGTCGCGAGAGCCGGCCTTGCCGGCATCGCCGTGATCGCCGGCAACACCATCGCCGCCGAGCCGCAGGCGATGATCGCGCTCGCCGACGCCAAGTACCTCTTCATCATCGGCCTGCCGGCGTGATGCAGGAGCGCGATCCCAAGCGGAAGATCTTCCTGATCGCCACGGAGGAATCCGGCGACCGGCTCGGCAGCGCCTTGATGAAGGTGCTGCGCCAGCGCCTCGGCGACGGCGTGCAATTCGAGGGCGTCGGCGGCCGCACCATGGCGCGCGAGGGGCTCGAGACCCTGTTTCCGATCGAGGAGCTGTCGATCGTCGGTTTCGCCGCGGTGGTGCAGCAATTGCCGAAGATCCTGCGCCTGATCCGCGAGACCGCGGACGCCGTGCTGGAGGCCGCGCCCGATGCGCTCGTCATCATCGACAGCCCGGATTTCACCCATCGCGTCGCTCGCCGCGTGCGGGCGCGCAATCCTGCGATTCCGATCGTCGACTACGTGTCGCCGCAGCTCTGGGCCTGGCGGCCGGGACGGGCGCGGACCATGCTCGGCTATGTCGATCACGTCCTCGGCCTGTTGCCGTTCGAGCCGGAGGAATACCGCAAGCTCGGCGGGCCGCCATGCAGCTATGTCGGCCATCCCCTGATCGAGCAATTGAGCTCGCTGCGGCCGGATGCGGAGGAGCAGAAGCGCCGCGACGGCGAACCGCCGGTGCTGCTGGTGCTGCCCGGCAGCCGCCGTAGCGAGATCCGGCATCATATCGAGGTGTTCGGCGCGGCGCTCGGCCGGTTGCGGGCGGAGGGGCGCGCGTTCGATCTGATACTGCCGACCATGCCGCATCTCGAAGCCACCGTCCGCGAAGCCATCGCGAGCTGGCCGGTCAAGCCGCAGATCGTGATCGGTGAGGCCGAGAGGCGCACCGCCTTCCGGATCGCGCACGCTGCGCTGGCGAAATCCGGCACGGTGACGCTGGAGCTCGCGCTATCGGGCATTCCGATGGTGACGGCCTATCGCGTCGGCGCCATCGAGGCCTTCATCCTGCGCCGCGCGATCCGCGTCTCCTCGGTGATCCTTGCCAATCTCGTGATCGGTGAGGACGTCATTCCGGAGTTCTTGCAGGAAGACTGCACGCCGGAGAAACTCGCACCGGCGCTCGCCGAAGTGCTGACGGAGACGCCGCTGCGCAAGCGGCAAGTCGAAGCCTTCGCCCGGCTCGACACCACCATGTCGACCGGCAACAAGTCGCCGAGCGTGCTCGCCGCCGACGTCGTGCTCGCGACGATGCGGAAGGGGCGGCGATAGACGACGGTCTTGTCGGGTGGGCAAAGCGAAAGCGTGCCCGCCGTGCCTTTCTCGGTGGCGGAGAGATGGTGGGCACGCTGCGCTTTACCCACCCTACGATACTCTTCCGGATCACGCTCTAACCCAAGCCGCCGTCGACCTGAAAACACTGGCGCGTGATGCGCTGGCTGTCATCGGAGGCGAGGTACAGCGCCATGTTGGCGATGTCGTCGGGCGTCACTGCATCGGGAATGGCCTGACGCGTGCGAATTTCGGCGATGGTCTGCTCGTCGGGATACCACAGCCGGCGCTGGCGCTCGGTAATCACCATGCCGGGCGCAATCGCGTTGACGCGGATGCGGTCGGGACCGACCAGCCGCGCCAGCGAGTTGGTGAAGCCGACGATCGCCGCCTTTGCCGCGGCATAGACCGGCAGCGCTGGCCCGCCGCGCATCCAGGCGATCGACGACATGTTGATGATCGAGCCGCCGCCGCGCGCCTGCATCTGCGGCACCACGGCTTGCGCGGCGAAGAAGACGTGCTTGAGGTTGACGCCGATCATCCAGTCGAACTCGGATGGCGTCACCTCGGCCAGCACCTGGCGCCGGTCGTTGGCGGCGTTATTGACGAGGACCGCGGCATCGCCGAGCGACCGGTGGACCTGCGCGATCGCGTCCCGCATGGCGTCGATGTCCAGGAGATCGCAGGGCACGAACAATGGTGAGGTGCCGGACGCGGCCGCCACCTCCGCGGCCAGCGATCCGCCGGCCGCTTCATCGATATCGAGGAACGCGACGCGGGCGCCCTGGCCTGCGAAGGCGCGCACGAAGGCGGCACCGATCCCGCTGGCGCCACCGGTGATCAGCACCACGCGGTCCGCGAGGCCGGCATAGCTCGTCTGGGTCATGCGATCAGTCGCTCCGTCTCGGGGTCGAACAGGCAGATGCGGCGGGTGTCGAGGGCAAACGAGGCGGTGGCACCCGGCGTCGGGCGGATGTCCGGCGAGATGCGCGCCTGTGCGGGCTCGCCGCCAAGCCGCAGCAGGACGATGGTCTCCGCGCCAGTGGGCTCGACGAGCTCGACTGGCGCGGTGACGATGACAGGCGGGCCCACGGCTCCGGAGAACACGCGGTCGCCCTCGGCGATGCATTCGGGCCTGATCCCGAGCACCACCTCGCGGCCGACATAGGACGCCGCCGCGTCGTAGCCCTGCAGGCGGAGACGGACCTCGTCCGGACGGCCTGCGCCGATCACCACGACGGGTCCGCCAGCGTCGGCCTCGAGACGGGCCGGCATAGTGTTCATCGGCGGCGAGCCCATGAAGCGGGCGACGAACAGATTGGCCGGGTATCGGTAGATTGTGTCAGGGTCGGCGAATTGCTGCACGACGCCCCGATGCATCACGGCGATGCGGGTTGCCATCGTCATCGCCTCGATCTGGTCGTGGGTGACATAGATGATGGTGGCGCCAATGCGCTGGTGCAGACGCTTGATCTCCATCCGCATCTCGACGCGCAGCTTGGCATCGAGGTTGGAGAGCGGCTCGTCGAACAGGAAGAGCAGGGGATCGCGCACCAGCGCCCGGCCCATCGCCACGCGCTGGCGCTGGCCGCCGGACAGTTGCGACGGCTTGCGGCCGAGCAGCGGTTCGATCTGGAGCAGCCGGGCGACGTTCGTCAGTGCCTTCTCCTGCTCCGCCTTCGGCACGTGACGGCATTCCATGCCGAAGGTGATGTTCTGGCGCACCGTCATCGACGGATAGAGCGCGTAGGACTGGAACACCATGGCGATGTCGCGGTCCTTTGGCGGGACGTCGTTGACGACGCGCCCGCCGATCTCGATGGTGCCTGCGCTTGGACGATCAAGCCCGGCGACGATGTTGAGTAGGGTGGACTTGCCGCAACCGGACGGTCCGACCAGCACGGTAAACTCGCCGCTCTCGATGTCGAGATTGATGCCCTTCAGAACTTCTAGATTGGCGTAACGCTTCGACAGGGTGCGAATGCTCAACGCTGCCATGATGTCCCCTTCATTTCACGGCGCCGGCGGTAAGCCCGCGTACAAAGTATTTGCCGCCGATCAGGTAGATCAGCAGGGTCGGCAGGGCCGCAATCATCACCGCGGCGCTTTGCACGCCGTGCTGCGGGATATCGGCAACCGCGGCCGAGAGCGCGATCAGCGCTGCCGTGACCGGTTGCTGTTGGCCTGTCGTGAATGTCACGCCATAGAGGAACTCGTTCCAGATATGCGTGAACTGCCAGATCACGGTGACGACCAGGATGGGCGGCGAGAGCGGCAGAATGATGCGCCAGAAGATACGGAAGAACCCGGCGCCATCGATGCGCGCGGCCCTCATCAGCTCCTGCGGGATGGACACGTAGTAGTTTCGGCAGAACAAGACTGTGAAGGAGAGCCCCTGGATCGTGTGGATCACCACCAGTCCCGTGAGCGTGTTCATCAGGCCGGTATCGCGCAGCACGATGGTCCAGGGCAGCAAACGCATCTGCTGCGGAAGGAAGATGCCAAGCGTGACGATGCCATAGATCCACTGATCGCCGCGAAAGCGCCAGAGCGAAACCGCGTAGCCTGCGACCGCCCCAAGCAGGGTGGAGAAGATCGTCGCCGGAATGGTCACGAGCGCCGAGTTCAGCATGTATGGCCGGATGCCGGCGCAGGTCTGCGCAACGCAGAAGTCGGACCATGCCGTGAGGTAGTTGCTGAAGGCCCAGTGGAGCGGCCAGCCGATCATCGAGGTCTGCGCGATTTCCTCATTGCTGCGCAGCGAATTCAGGATGACGACGATCAGCGGCACGAGCCACGCGACCGCGACCAGCAGAACGACGAGATAGATGAGCATGCGGCTCGGCGTGAAGGTCCGGTCACGCATGAGAGGCCCGCCGTCGCTGGAAATATCGCCACGCCGCGTAGGGCAGCAGCACCGCAAGAAGAATCAGCAGCATGAGCACGGCCGCCGCGGCGCCACGACCGAGCAGGCCGCGCTGGAACATCAGGTCGTAGACCACCAGAGCCGGCAGCTGGGTCGCAATTCCTGGGCCGCCATTGGTTAGCGCGCGGACGAGGTCGAAGGTCGAAATGGCGAACTGCAGCTGGATGACGATGACGGTGATCGTGATCGGCCACAGCGTCGGCAGAATGACGCGCCGGTACATCCGGATCGGTCCGGCGCCGTCGATCTGCGCGGCCTTTATGAGGTCGGCATCGACGGAGCGGAGGCCGGCGAGGAAGAGCGCCATGGCGAAGCCCGAGGACTGCCAGATCGCAGCGATCACGATCGTCCAGATCGCCATGTCGCGGTCGACCAGCCAGTCGAACCGGAAGGAGGTCCAGCCGAGATCCTGGACGAGCTTCTGGATCCCAAGGCCGGGATTGAGCAGCCAGCTCCAGACCGTGCCGGTGACCACGAACGACACCGCCAGCGGGTAGAGGAAGATGGATCGCAGCGTGTTCTCGCCGCGAATGCGCTGGTCGAGCAGGATCGCAAGCACGAGGCCGGTCGCCAAACTCAGCAGCACGAAGGCACTGCCAAACAGCAGCAGATTGTCGAAGGCGATCTGCCAGTTCCGCGATGCCAGAACCGCCGTGTAGTGGCGCAAGCCCACCCAGCCCGAGACCGGGACAAGCGTGGATGGCGTGAACGAAATCCAGATCGTCCATAGCGAAAACGAAATGAGATGCGCCGCCGACAACAGCAGCGGCACCCAGATCGTCAGATATTCGGGCAGCCGGCCCACCACGTTCGGTATTGCCGGCCGCCCTGTTCTCGATGTAGCGGCGACGGTGTCGGTCAACGCGAGCCCTCGACGGCCTCGGCGAGGCGGGTGACCGCCTGCTCCGGCGTGATCGTCTTGTTCTTCGCGTATTCGGTGAACACGTCGATCATCGCGGCAGTCAGGCCATTTTCCTGTGCCATGTTGTGCGCGAGGCTCAGGACGGCCTGATTGTTGGCCACGGCATCCTTGAGTGCGGCTGCGGTTCGCCGTTGACCATCCGACCAGCCCTCACCGGACAGATCGACATCGGTGCGCACGGGGATCGATCCCGTGATCTGCGAATACATGGTCTGGATCGCCGGATCCATGACGAGCTGGGCCATCAACATCTGGCCGGCCTGGAGATCCGCCTCCTTGCGCTGCCAGAAGATGAAGGCATCGGCATTCAACAGGAACACCGGCTTGCCATTGTCGCTGGGGCCCGGCGCGATCACGAAGTCGTCGAACTTGAAACCGGCGTTGCGCAACACGCCCTGCGCCCACCCGCCCATGATCATCATGCCCATGTCGCCGTCCACGAAGCGCTTCAAGTTGGTGGCATAGGGTTGGGCGCCGACATTGGGGTCCATCCAGTTGGTGATCTTGCGCATCTGTGCGAAGGCAGCCTTGATCTCGGGACCCTCCAGGGCCTTCTTGTCGAGATTCATGATGGCTGTGCGGTATGCAGCAGGACTGATGCCGGCGAGCGAGGCTTCGAATTTTTGACCATCGTCGGCGCGGGTGCCACCGTTCGCGACGGGATATGTGACACCGCCTGATTTCATCTTTTCGGCGAGATCATTGAAGTCGGCCCAAGTGACCGGGATCTTGTCGGCCTTGGCCTTGTCCATCGCGCGCTTGGAGAGGAACAGCATGTTGGTGCTGTAGATCTGCAACGGCAGCGCGATCCACTTGCCGCCCGGCTTGTGCAATTTCGCGAGGTCTGGCGCGACAACCTTCTCGTAACCTGCCGCAGCGACGACAGCGTCGAGATCGACGGTCGGGGCGATCTTCGACCAGGCCGCAATCTCGGGGCCCTTGAGCTGCGAGCAGGCCGGCGGATCGCCGGCAATGATCTGAGCGCGCAGCTTGTTCATCATCTCGGTGGTGAAGCCGGGGACGGGTGAGTGCTGCCAGACCCCGCCTTTCTCCTCGAATTTCTTGCCGAGCGCCGTGATGGCCGCCCCGTCGCTGCCGGCGGACCATTGCGAGATCGCGGTCAGGCGCGGCTTGACCGCGCTTTGGGCCCGGGCAAATGCCGGCAGTGCGAGCGCGGCAGCAGATCCAGCGAGCAGACGGCGCCTTGTTGTTGTGATCGGCATGGCAAGTTCCTCCCGGTGTGAACTCTTTTGCGCGAGAGCCGCGCAGCTTCAGTGCATTTCAGGCGGCCTCCGTCGATGCGGCGGGCATGCCGCCGCGGCAAGCGAGGCAGAAGGCAGCGAACGCCAGCGCGGCCCGCGGATCATTGCCGTTCGACGGCGGCACGAAAGCGAGCGATACCTGCGCATGCTGCGGGCCGCCGAGCAGGCTGGCGTCGACGCCGTCGACCAGAGCCTTCCGATCGTCCTCCGCAAGCAGCGAAGGCCAGCCGCTGATTGCAACGCCGCGGCATGGCTTGACGTTCAGCGTGTTGCCGATCGCAAGCCCCAGCCGGAACAGCCGCCGGCGCAGTTCCTGGCGAATGCGCGCTGAGAGCGGGATCGCGGTCACCCAATCGTTGCCGAGCTGAAGCAATTCGGCTTCGGAAACACCAAGGAGCTCGGCGAGGGCGGGAAGCGACGTATAGGCTTCGACGCAGCCGTGATGGCCGCAGCGGCAACGCGGTCCGTCGGTGCCGAACACCATGTGGCCGAGTTCGACCGGCTGGAGGGCATCGGCCTCGGTCGGATCGTCCACCCAGGTGCCTGCAACGCCCTGGCCGACGAAGACGAAGAGATGCGCACCACAGAACGGATAATTCTCCCTGCGGCAGCGGTGAAAGGTGGCGTGCGCGACGACCGAATTGGTGAACTCGACCGGCACGCCGGCAAACAGCTGGGCGAGCGTGGCGCTGATGCGCCCGACGTCGCAGGGGATGATCGGATTGGTCGATATGCTCAGCCGGCCGAGGCCCGGAATGGAGACGCCGATCTGTGCAAGCGTGATGCGGCGGCGCCGCGTCCAGTCACGCAGCAATGTCAGCGCCTCGCGAAACACCCGGCCGACGGACTCGATTGTGGGCTTTTCCGGTAGCGCCACGCGCTCCGTATAGTGCAGCTCGCCCGACAAGGTCCCAACGCCGACGCTGAGCCACTGGCCGGTTACCTCGACGGCCGCAAGCGCCACCGAACCATCGAGCGACACGAGGCCCGTCGGCCCGCCGACGTAAGGGGCAGGGCGCCGCACCTCCTCGATCAGGCCTTCGGCCTTCAGATCAAACAGGATGCGCGACAGGCTCGCTTCCGACAAGCGCACGGCCTTGGCCAGAGGCGGGCGAAACGAACCGCCCGACTGAAGCAGATGAGTCAAAATGGCAGCGCGCGTCTGCCGCCGACTTCTCGGCTGCTCCGGCATTTCCATCCCTATCGTCATTCTTACTTAGTGTAAGAATTTGCGCGCGGAGCGTTTCGCCTGTCAAGGCGCTTGGTGCACGATACATCGACTTGTTGTTGTGCGCGGCAGCAAGATCGGATCGCAATCTGCGCGCGACGTCACTGCTTTGGTCGTCGGCAGCGCAGGGGAGCGACACCGCTCACGCAAGACGCACGACGTCGACGATGATCCGTTTGCGATTGTCCGGGTCGACCAGGACAGGCAACTCGTTCCCGACGGCGGTTCGGTTCTCGCGGCGGCTCGAGCTGCCGAATGACATGCGTGTGACCGCTTCCCAACCAGTTCCGCCGTTAGGGTCGTTCACCGCGAGGGCGATGTCCCATGTCCCGCCCGGAGCGCTGCTGGGTTGCACCTCGTGCGCGGTCAACACCTTCGCCGTGGTCGGGACCAGGCCGAGGGCTGCGGCGCCGCCGGCAAGCGCAATCTCCATCTGCTGCGGCGTCAGGCCATTGACCAGGGCCGGCGACGATGCCGCGTGCTCCACCTCGCGCCAGACGCGGGGAAACGGCCGGTGGCCGGACGTGTCGGCCTGCTGCTCGCCGCGCAAATGCTCAGCGAGCCTTTCGGCGACATCTCGCCCGGTCGGCACCAAATCCCATTCGATCCTGAACCGTGTGGGATCAGCGAGGTCCACGGTGACCGGAAGCACCGTCCCAGGGTGCGGCCATTTCGGCTTGGCAACGTCATAACCGCTGTACCGCACCGCAGTCGCTGCGACGCGCTCCGCGGTGATGATCCCGTCAATGTCGCATCTGGGATGAAGCACCATCTCGCCGGCCGCATCGGGGAACGGCGAACAGGCCACGACCTGCAACCATCCTTCCACCGGGTTCGTGATCCGCATCCGCTCGCCCTGCGCTTTGCTCGCTGTTCTCGGTATCCTGCCAAACAAAAACGGCGCCATCGTGAGATGGCGCCGTCTCGAAAGCCGTGTTGGCTGAAGCCTTACTTGCGATCCTTGATCGCGACGTAGTCGCGGCGGGTGACGCCGGTGTAGAGCTGGCGCGGACGGCCGATCTTCTGCTGCGGATCCTCGATCATCTCGCTCCACTGGCTGATCCAGCCGACGGTGCGGGCGACTGCGAACAGCACGGTGAACATCGAGACCGGGAAGCCCATCGCCTTCAGCGTGATGCCCGAATAGAAGTCGACGTTCGGGTAGAGCTTGCGGTCGATGAAGTACTGGTCGCTGAGCGCGATCTTCTCGAGCTCCATCGCCACCTTCAGCATCGGATCGTCGCCATGGCCGGTCTCCTTGAGCACGGCGTGACACATCTTCTGCATGATCTTGGCGCGGGGGTCGTAGTTCTTGTAGACGCGATGACCGAAGCCCATCAGGCGGACTTCGCTGTTCTTGTCCTTCACCTTGGCGATGAATTCCGGGATCTTGTCCACGCTGCCGATCTCGGCGAGCATCGCAAGGGCCGCTTCGTTGGCGCCGCCATGCGCCGGGCCCCAGAGGCAGGCGATGCCGGCGGCGATGCAGGCGAACGGGTTGGCGCCGGAGGAGCCGGCGATGCGCACCGTCGAGGTCGAGGCGTTCTGCTCGTGGTCGGCGTGCAGGATGAAGATCTTGTCCAGCGCGTCAGCGAGCACCGGATTGATCTTGTACTCCTCGCACGGCACGGCGAAGCACATGTGCAGGAAGTTCTCGGCGAACTTCAGCGAGTTCTTCGGATACACGAAGGGCTGGCCGATCGTGTACTTGTAGGCCATCGCCGCCAGCGTCGGGATCTTCGCGATCATGCGCATGGAGGCGATCATGCGCTGCTTCGGATCGTTGATGTCGGTGGAGTCGTGGTAGAACGCGGCGAGCGCGCCGACGGAGGCCACCATCACGGCCATCGGATGGGCGTCGCGGCGGAAGCCCTGGAAGAAGCGGGCCATCTGCTCGTGCACCATCGTGTGATGGATCACGCGATCGTCGAAATCCTTCTTCTGCGCGGCGGTCGGCAGGTTCCCGTAGAGCAGCAGGTAGCAGGTCTCCAGGAAGTCGCCGTTCTCGGCGAGCTGCTCGATCGGATAGCCGCGGTATTCCAGCACGCCCGCGTCGCCGTCGATATAGGTGATCTTGGACTGGCAGCTCGCGGTGGAGGTGAAGCCCGGGTCGTAGGTGAACAGGCCCGACTGGCCGTAGAGCTTGCCGATATCGATGACTTCAGGCCCGACGCTGCCGCTGTGGATCGGGAGATCGTAGTTCTTGTTTCCGACCGTCAGCGTGGCGGTCTTATTGCTTGCTTTTGCGTCCATCGTAGGTCCCCGATGTATGGTGAAACGGGCCGGACCCGGAAGGCCCCGATGACATGGTGGGGGCAGGCCGGATGTTCCAGAAGGTACGGGGGAGATGGGTATATTATTGCTGTGTGCGCTGCAAGATGGCGCCGCGCATGCTCGACTTACGTCTAGCCTAGTCCTTGGCCTGATCCTTAAGCCGGCCCAAACTTTCCTGGCGTCCCAGCACGTCCAAAACCTCAAATATACCAGGCGACGTGGTCCGTCCGGTCAGCGCGGCCCGCAAGGGTTGTGCGACCGCGCCAAGCTTGAGACTATTTTCCTCGGCAAAGGCGCGTAGCGCGGCTTCCGTCGTGGCGCCGCTCCATGTCTCGACATTCTCCAGCGCGGAATGAAGCTGGCCGATCAGCTTGCGGTTCTCGGGCGTCAGCAGCGCTTGCGCCTTGGGATCGAGCTCCAGCGGCCGGTCGGCGAAGATGAAATAGGCGCTGTCGATCAGCTCGATCAGCGTCTTGGCGCGCTCCTTCAGGGCCGGCATGGCCATGAGAAGCTGCGCGCGCGTGGTGTCGTTTAACTTGGCCTTAAGCTCATCGCGGCTGGGCACGACGTGGTCCAGCACGTCCTCGAACATCTTCACGAGTGATTGATCGTCGGCGTGGCGGATGTAATGGCCGTTGAGGTTTTCCAGCTTGGCAAAGTCGAAGCGAGCGGCGGCGCGGCCGACGCTGGCGAGGTCGAACGCGGCGATCATCTCCTCGGTCGAGAAGATCTCCTGGTCGCCATGGCTCCAGCCGAGGCGGACGAGGTAGTTGCGGAGTGCGGCCGGGAGGTATCCCATGGCGCGATAGGCATCGACGCCGAGCGCACCGTGGCGCTTCGACAGCTTCGAGCCGTCCGGGCCGTGGATCAGGGGGATGTGGGACATGCTCGGCAGCGCCCAGCCCATCGCATCATAGATCTGCTTCTGGCGGGCGGCGTTGATCAGATGGTCGTCGCCGCGGATGACGTGGGTGACGCCCATGTCGTGGTCGTCGACCACCACTGCGAGCATGTAGGTCGGGTTGCCATCGCCGCGCAAAAGCACGAGGTCGTCGAGGTTCTCGTTTTGCCAGACCACGCGGCCCTGGACCTGGTCCTCGATCACGGTCTCGCCGGTCTGCGGCGCGCGCAGGCGGATGGTGGGCTTGACGTCGGCTGGGGCCGTGGCCGGGTCACGGTCCCGCCACATGCCGTCATAAAGGCGGGTCCGGCCCTCCGCGCGCGCCTTCTCGCGCATGGCGGTGAGCTCCTCGGCGGTGGCGTAGCAGCGATAGGCCTTGCCGTCGGCGAGCAGCTGCTCGGCGACCTCGCGGTGGCGGGCGGCGCGGCTGAACTGGTAGATGACGTCGCCATCCCAGCCGAGCTCGAGCCACTTCAGTCCGTCGAGGATGGCGCCGATCGCGGCCTCGGTGGAGCGCTCCCGGTCGGTATCCTCGATCCGGAGCAGCATCTTGCCACCATGCTTCTTGGCATAGAGCCAGTTGAACAGCGCCGTGCGGGCGCCCCCGATATGGAGGAAGCCGGTCGGGGAGGGAGCAAAGCGGGTGACGACGGAATCGGTCATTCTTGGCAGGGCCTATGCATTGGAAGCGGTGGTGTATAGCAGGACCAGAGCATAACTAAAGCCCGACGGCGGACCTGCCAGCCCTTGCTTAAGCCCTTGGCTCAGCCTCCCGAATTTGGCAGAAGGACCGCTGATTTCCCTACAGGATTTTCGTAATGACAGAACCGATGGCAGCTGAGGTTGGGCGCGATTTCATTCGTGACATCATTCAGGCCGACCTCGATCAGGCCAAATACCAGGAGATCGTGACCCGGTTCCCGCCGGAGCCGAACGGTTACCTGCATATCGGCCACGCCAAGTCGATCGCGCTCAATTTCGGCATCGCCCAGGAGTTTCCGGGCCGCTGCCATCTGCGCTTCGACGACACCAACCCTGTCAAGGAAGAGCAGGAATATATCGATTCCATCCAGGCCGACGTGCACTGGCTCGGCTTCGACTGGGGCAAGAACCTGTTCTTCGCCTCGGACTATTTTGATCGCCTGTACGAATGGGCGGAGACGCTGATCCGCGACGGGCTCGCCTATGTCGACGACCAGACCCAGGAGGAGATCCGCACCTCCCGCGGCACATTGACCGAGCCCGGCAAGAACTCGCCGTTCCGCGACCGCAGCGTGGACGAGAACCTCGACCTGTTCCGCCGCATGAAGGCGGGCGAATTCCCCAACGGCGCGCGTGTGCTGCGGGCCAAGATCGACATGGAAGCGGGCAACATCAATCTGCGCGATCCCGTGCTGTACCGCATCCTGCATGCGCATCATCCGCGCACCGGCAACGCATGGTGCATTTATCCGAGCTACGACTACGCCCACGGCCAGTCGGACGCGATCGAAGGCATCACGCATTCGATCTGCACGCTGGAGTTCGAGGACCACCGGCCGCTCTACGACTGGTTCATCGAAAAGCTGCCGGTGCCGTCGAAGCCGCACCAGTACGAGTTCGCGCGGCTGAACCTGACCTACACGCTCTTGTCGAAGCGCGTGCTGACCCAGCTCGTGCGTGAGGGCCATGTCGCGGGCTGGGACGATCCGCGCATGCCGACCATGGCGGGCATGCGCCGTCGCGGTGTGCCGCCGGCGGCGCTACGTGAATTCGTCAAGCGTATTGGCGTCGCCAAGGCCAACAGCGTGGTCGATGTCGGCATGCTCGAATTCTGCATCCGTGAGGAGCTGAACCGCACCGCGCAGCGCCGCATGGCGGTGCTGAAGCCGCTCAAGGTCGTGATCGAGAACTATCCGGAAGGGCAGACCGAGGAGCTCGAGGCGATCAACCATCCGGACGATCCCTCCGCCGGCACGCGGAAGATTACGTTCGGGCGCGAGCTCTATATCGAGCAGGACGACTTCATGGAGAACCCGCCCAAGAAGTTCTTCCGCCTGTCGCCGGGCAACGAGGTGCGGCTGCGCTACGCCTATTTCGTCAAATGCACCGGGGTGATCAAGAGCGATGCCGGTGAGGTGGTGGAGCTGCGCTGCACCTACGATCCCGCGACCAAGGGCGGCAACGCGCCCGACGGCCGCAAGGTCAAGGCGACCATGCACTGGCTGCCGGCGGCAGCGTCGAAGCCGGCCGAAATTCGCATCTACAACCAGTTGTTCGCCAACCCGAGCCCGGACGCCTCGAACTTCGCCGCCGATCTCAATCCGCAGTCACTGGAGATCCTCAGCGACGCGCGGATCGAGGCATCGGTCGCGGAGAGCAATGCGACCGAGCCGATGCAGTTCGAGCGTCAGGGCTATTTCGTGCGCGACAAGGACTCGACGCCGGGCAAGCCGGTGTTCAGCCGCACCATCGGGCTGCGCGACACGTTCGCGAAGGAAGTCGCGAAAGGTTGAGGTGCGCATGAGCAGTGAGGCCGACGCCATCGTTTCCGCCATCATCGCGAAATGGTGCGCCGGCTTCGCGACGCTGGATGCCGCGGCGTTGTCATCGCTCTATGCGAAGAATGCTTTCTTCTTCGGCTCCAACCCAAAACTCTACCAGGGCAGGGACGGCGTTGCCGATTACTTCAATGGCCTGCCGCGATGGCGCAAGCCGAGTGCTGCGTTTTCCGAGGTGCAGACCGCGCAGGCCGGTCCTGATGTGATCAACATGGCCGCGATCGTGTCGTTCGATTTCGCGGGCGAGCGCCCGGAACTCGTCGTCAAGGTGAGCTGGGTCATCACGCGCCAGGACGCCGATTGGAAGATCGTCAATCATCACGTCTCGTCGAGGGTCCCGATGATCTAGCAGCGGAGGGCTCTGCCCGTTCCGCCAGGTGCGCGGTCGCCGCTCGCTAGATGTCGTAGTAGAGATGAAACTCGTAGGGATGAGGTCGCAGGCGGATCGGGTCGACCTCCTTCTTGCGCTTGTAGTCGAGCCAGGTTTCGATCACGTCGGCGGTGAAGACGTCGCCGCGCAGCAGGAATGCGTGATCGCGCTCGAGCGCGTCGAGCGCCTGGTCCAGCGATCCTGGCGTGGACTTCACCTCCTTCGCCTCCGCAGGCGGGAGGTCGTAGAGATTCTTGTCGATCGGGCTGCCGGGGTCGATCCGCTTGTCGATACCGTCGAGGCCAGCCATCAGCATTGCCGCGAAGGCCAGGTAGGGATTGCAGGACGGATCCGGCGAACGAAACTCGACGCGCTTGGCGTGCGGATTCGGCGAATACATCGGAATCCGGCAACAGGCGGAGCGATTGCGCTGGGAGTAGACGAGGTTTATCGGAGCTTCATAGCCCGGCACCAGACGCCGATAGGAATTCGTCGTGGGGGCGCAAAGCCCGCACAACGCCCAGGCGTGGCTCAATAGCCCGCCGATGTAGTAGCGGCCAAGCTGGCTCAACTCGGCGTAGTCACCTTTGTCGTAGAACAGATTGGTCTCACCCTTCCACAGCGATTGGTGAACGTGCATGCCCGAAGCGTTGTCCTCGAACAGCGGCTTCGGCATGAATGTCGCGGTCTTGCCGTGCTGATGCGCGGTGTTCTTCACCACGTATTTGTAGATCATCAAATTGTCGGCCATGCGGGTGAGGGTGGTGAAGCGCATGTCGATCTCGTTCTGGCCGCCGGTTGCGACTTCATGGTGATGGGCCTCGATCTGGATCCCCAGAGATTCCATCGTCAGCACCATTTCGGTGCGTAGCGCCTGCATGCTGTCGGTCGGGGGAACGGGAAAGTATCCCTCCTTCGGGCGCGGTTTGTGGCCGAGGTTCGGCCCTTCCTCAGAGCCGGTGTTCCAGCTGCCTTCGCTGGAGTCGACAGCGTGCATGGCATAGTTGATGCCCTGTGCGTAGCGCACCTCGTCGAAGACGAAGAACTCCGCTTCCGGGCCGAAATAGCTCGTATCGGCGCGCCCGGTGCCCTTAAGGTAGATTTCGGCTTTCTGGGCGATGTAGCGGGCATCCCGGCTATAGGACTGGCCGGTCACGGGGTCGCGGATGTTGCAGATCAGAACCAGCGTTTTGGCCGGACTATAGGGGTCGACGAATGCCGTCGTCGGATCGGCGACGACCAGCATGTCGCTTTCCTGGATCTCCTGGAAGCCTCGGATCGATGAGCCATCGAATCCAATGCCCTCATTGAGCGCATCGGCATTCACCGCGCTCGGCGGGACGGAAAAATGTTGCCACACCCCCGGCAGGTCGGTGAACCGCAAATCGATCATCTGGACTTTCTCGTCCGTGATCGCCTTCACGAGGTCTTCGGCTGTCGTACATTTCGTAACCATGGCTTCGCTCCCAGGTCAGCGTCCCGAGATCGCGTAGCCGTTCGGCCGCAACCTGGCGGCTCGCGACGGACTGTGGTCCACGTTCGGCGTTGTCGCCGCAGTCAGGCAAGCTTCGCGCGACGGCAGTCAGCTTTGATGCGGCCCGCGCATCAGCTTCATCGCGTCTTCGATGTGCCGCCAGGTTTTTGCCAATTCGAGCTCGCCCTTCCGCTCGAGGTCGATGGCGTTTTGAGCGGCTTCCGCAATGGCCTTGGGGCCATGGGCTTCCAGCAACTGCCGCGCATAGTCGTGGATTTCCATTTCTCGCATGGCGTCATCTCCCTCTTGTTCTGGGCGCGAACCGGGTGGGCCGAGAACGGCAGACTTTGACACCTTTCAAGCGCCGATAGTCTGCATCCTGGTGCGCCGCACTTGCAAGGGCCCTTTCCGGGGCAGGGGCGGCCGGATGGGCGCCGGCTCCCGGTCGCGGCAACACAGCGCAGGTCGGAGGGATGATTCTTCATCGGTGCGCCCCCACATCAATACGAGAAGGGAGGTGAGCATCATGCGCATCCAACATTGGCAAGACGCTGGTAGCCTGTTGGTGGGCGTGTGGCTGGTCCTGTCGTCCTTTGTCCTCGGCTTATCCGGGGCTGCTGTCTGGATCACCATCGCACTCGGGCTCGGCGTCATGCTGTTTGCCGTGGAAGCCTTTGTCGTCCCGTCCTACCTGGAAGAGTGGGGCGAAATGCTGCTGGGCTTGGCTCTGGTGCTGGCGCCTTGGTCCATCGGATATGAGCCCGTATCGGCTACGGTCAGCAGCGTATTGTCGGGCCTATTGGTGATCTTGCTCGCTGCTTGGGAATTGATGACCGATCACGACTTCAGTACCTGGTGGCACGATCACTGGCCTCACCGCGCCGGCTGAGACGAGAGGTTGCCGGCTCCTCTCCGACCGCCATCGGCTGGCGGCCGGAGGAGAGGTGATTACGTTACGATGCTGTTCTGGGCTCGATCGGTTGCCAGATGCTGATCTTGCGCGTCTCCGGCATCAGGAAGACCGCGAGCACGAAGCACACCGCAGGCACCGCAATCGGGTAGATCAGCGCGTAGCCGATGCTGCCGGTCGCCGCGAAGGCCGCCGATGTGATGAACGGCACCAATCCGCCACCCCAGCCGTTGCCGATGTGGTACGGCACCGATACCGACGTGTACCTGATCCTGGCCGGAAAGTATTCCGCCAGGAATGCGCCGACCGGCCCGTAGACCATCCCGACGTAGCAAACGAGGATGAAGATGATGAAGATCGCGGTCGGATAGTTGATGTTGCCGGGCTGCGTGACCGATCCCAGCCACAGATAGAGCGGATAGTACGTGATCGCAGCGAGCAGCATGCCGCCCAGGATCACCGGCTTGCGGCCAATCTGATCCGACAGCCAGCCGAAGAAGATCAGGCTCGGTGTTGCGATCAGCAGCGCGGCTCCCACGATGTAGGCCGAGGTCAGCGCATCCACCTTGGAGACCTGCTGCAGGAAGTACAGCGCCCAGAACTGGCCGCTGTACCAGACCACGCCCTGTCCGATCAGGACCACGATCGCGATCCCGATGTATTTGATGTTGGAGCTGAGGAAGGCCTCCTTCCACGGATTCGTCGTCATTTGGCCGCGAGCCCTGATCTCCTGGAAGATCGGCGTCTCCTGGAGCTGGAGCCGAATGTAGATCGCGATGGCCACCAGCAGGAAAGACACCAGGAACGGAACGCGCCAGGCCCATTCGTCGAAGACCTGATTGCCGAACCAGGTCCGTGTCAGGACGATCACGGCCAGCGACACCACGATGCCGAGAGTCGGAGAGGTCTGCAGCCAGCCGGTGTAGTAGCCGCGCTTGTGGTCCGGCACATGCTCCGCGACATAGGTGATGGCGCCGCCATATTCGCCGCCGAGGCACAGACCCTGGATCATGCGCAAGCCGAACAGAAGGAACGCCGCCGTTAGACCGATGGACTGGTAGGTCGGGATCAACCCGATTGCCCCCGTACCCAGTCCCATCCCGCTCAGCGTGATGAGGAATGTATATTTTCGTCCGACCCTGTCACCCATCCATCCAAAGAGGAAGGCTCCCAGCGGGCGGATCAGGAAGCCCGCAGTGAACAGAGCGATCGTGCTGAGAAGGGCTGCAACCGGGTGGGATTGCTCGAAGAACTTGACCGACAGAACGGCGGCCAGGCTGCCAAAGATATAGAAATCATACCATTCGATGACGTTTCCCACCGATGCAGCAACGATCACGCGGCGGAAATCGTGCGGTACTTGAACTGCCATGTGCTGCTCCTATCAAATTCAACGCCACTCCTCGCGCATTTCAGCGCCAGTTCGCTCGCGGAGTGTGTTTGGTGTGTGCGACGCTACAGGCGAGAATTGCGAGTTGCGTCCGCAACGCCTGGTCTCAGAGGAACCTCGAACCACCTGAGAAGAGCTTCGGCGGCCTTCGGTACCGCGAGCTGTCACGACCTGGCCCGTCTGTGCGGGGGAGGCGTGGAGAGCAGTTTAATCCTGCCAAGGCCGGCCCCTTATGAGACTTTCGGCTCAATCGAGCCGAACCGAGACTGCCCCCCGTCCAGAGGCAGAACGGTCGCCGATCGCGCCGGGCGGTCGTGTCACGAATGAACGGAAAGGACCTCTCGGGCGTTGTGGGGGTCCCCAACGAGGAGCCCACCATGCAGAACATCCTAGAGCATATGGAAGTCATCGGCGCCGACGGCGTCCACATCGGCACCGTCGACAAGGTCGAGGGCCATCGGATCAGGCTGACCAAGAAGGACAGCGGCGAGGGCAGCCACAGGGGCCATCATCATTTCATCGACAAGGGCCTCGTCGCCGACGTCGAAGGCAACAAGGTCCGGCTCTCGGCCAAGGCGGCGGTGGCCGTGACGATGGAAGAGGAAAAGTAGCGCCCGCCGTGGCTCGTTCCTGATCCGTACCGCTATTCGTCCGCCTGCACGTTCCAGTAGCCTCGGCCTCCGTCGCGTATCGTAAGGTGCAGGGAATGGCGGAGCCGGGCCGGCCAATACGGTCCCAAGGTATTGCGGGGACCTGGCCCGTCGGCCGGACTGCTCCGGCCGGCGGCTTTGTGCCGGCGGGCTTTGGCGCCTGGCCCGCGCTCGTCGAGATACTGCGCGAATGGATGCGCGCCGAGGCCGGTGCCGGGCGGCTGTTACCGTGGGTGCCTGTGGCCTTCGGCAGCGGCATCGCGCTCTACTTTGCCGCTGATCATGAGCCGGTGCTGTGGGTCGTTGCTGCGACGGCCATCGCGTTGATGCTGGGTGCGGTTCTGTTGCGGCGGAGCCGGCTGTTCGCGCCTGCGATCCTGATCGCGGCGGTCGCAGCCGGCTTTGCCTTGGCGACCTGGAAGACGGCGCGCATTGACCACACCGTTCTCGCAAAGCCGCTCTATTCGGCATCGCTGTCGGGCTTCGTCGAGACGCGCGACATCCGCGAGCGCACCGACCGCTTCGTGCTGCGCGTCACGGCGATGGAGGCGCAGCGGAGCGACGTCAGGCTGGAGCGCGTGCGCCTCTCGGTGCGCAAGGGGACTGCGCCGGAGGTCGGCAGCTTCGTGCAGCTCAAGGCGCGGCTGATGCCGCCGATCTCGCCGGTGCGCCCCGGCAGCTACGATTTCTCCCGCGACATGTTTTTCCAGGGCATCAGCGCCTCGGGCTTCGTGATGGGGGCGATCACGGCAGCGGTGCCGCCCGATGCCGGTGGATTGCGGCTGCGCTATGCCGCCTTCATGCAGGGCCTGCGCGATGGGATCGACGCGCGCATCCGGGCAACACTCGAAGGTGACAATCGCGCGATCGCGACGGCGCTGCTGACGGGGCGGCGCGACGCGATCACCACGCCCGTCAACGACGCCATGTTCATTTCAGGGCTCGGCCATGTGCTCTCGATCTCCGGTTATCACATGGCGGTGGTCGCCGGCGTCGTGTTCTTCGCGGTCCGCGCGCTGCTTGCTCTGATCCCGGGACTGGCGGTCGGTTTCCCCATCAAGAAATGGTCCGCGGCCGCGGCGCTGGTTGCCGCCGCGTTCTATCTGCTGCTCTCGGGCGCGGAGGTCGCAACGCAACGCTCGTTCTTCATGACCGCCGTGGTGCTGATCGCCGTCATGGTCGACCGCCGCGCCATCACGTTCCGCACCCTGGCGGTGGCGGCGCTGATCGTGCTCGCGGTCGCGCCGGAAGCGCTGGTGCATCCGAGCTTCCAGATGTCGTTTGCGGCAACGCTGGGGCTCGTTGCGCTGGTGCAGATCGGCATGCCGAACCTGTTCGCGTCGCCAGATCATTCGGCGACCGCGCGCATCGCGATGTGGGGCGGCCGCGAGATCGCGATGCTGTTTCTGGCCTCGCTGATCGCGGGGCTTGCGACCACGCCCTATGCCGCCTTCCATTTCCATCGCGTCACGCCCTACGGCGTGCTGGCCAATCTCGGCGCGATGCCGGTGGTCTCTGCGCTGGTGATGCCTGCGGGACTGCTCGGATTGCTCGCGGCGCCGTTCGGGCTCGACGGCGTGTTCTGGTGGCTGATGGGGACCGGCATCGACTGGATGGTCGCGGTCTCGCGCTGGGTGGCCGCGCTGCCGGGCGCCGTCGGCCGCATCCCGGCTTTCGGCATCACGCCGCTGATCGCGGCCAGCCTGGGGATCATCGTGATGGGCTTGCTGCGCACGCCCTTGCGCTGGTCCGGCGCGCTGGTGCTGCTGGTGGCGATCCTCTGGGGACTGTCGGGGCGGCAGCCGGATATCCTGATTGCCGGAGACGGCCAGAGCGTCGCGGTGCGGGGCAGGGACGGGCGCCTGCAGATGATCCGGGCCGGCAAGGACGGCTTTCTGCTGAAGGAGTGGTTGGCTGCTGACGCCGATCCGCGCGATGCCGGCAGCAACTCGCTCGCCGCCGGCGTGTCGTGCGACGAGGCCGGCTGCGTGACGCCGCTCGCCGACGGGCGCCTGGTCGCCCTGGCCATGCGCATCGACGCGCTGGCGGACGATTGCAGCCGCGCCGCGCTGGTGGTGACGGCGCGGCCGGCGCCACCGGATTGTGCGGCGATGGTGGTCGACCGGCAGCGTCTCGCCGCGCAAGGCGCGCTCGCGCTGACACGGCGCGGCGACGGCTTTGCGGTTCAGGCGGTGAAGGCGAGAGGCACCGACCGTCCGTGGTCGCCGGCGACCGCCGGCGAGGGCGATTTCGGCGCGAGCCTCGCGCCGCAGGCGCCGGCTCCCCGTAACCGGGACGCGACGCCGTCCGAGGCGGACATGCAGGCTGAGGATTGATCGGACAGGCTACAGGTACCAGGCCAGCACGGCGTCGAGCCCGGCGGCTCCGATCACCGGCAGGGCCACCATCTGGCTCAGCCCAGACGCGCGAGCCTCCGCGGCCGCGGCTGAGCCGTCATGCGCGAGATCGTCGTTGAGTGCGGGCATGCCGGTGGCCCAGGCTCCGCCGATGCTGCCGTCGCCCCTGGCGATGGATTTGTCCGCGTAGAGCGCGGCAAGGTCGGTCTGCGCGCTGCAATCGGCGGCGCGAAAGACCAGTGCCGAACGGGCCTCGTTCGGCACCCAGATCTCGAAGCGCCGCGCAATGGGCGTCGCCTGCGCGGAGAGGAAAGTCAGCACCCAGGTCTGGTCGATGCCGGTCCGATAGGGCACGCCGACGCCGAGATTGATGCCGACTTCGGCGGCGTCTTCCCAGCGCAGAAAACTCCTGGCGTTGTGCAGGTCCTTGATGATCAGCGGCAGGCCCGCTTTCCAGGTGCGTCCGGGCAGGCCGAAGCCGCGGGGAAACCTGGTGTGGCGGGAGTTGAATTCGAACATGTCGGCGGTGCCATAGTAGCCGTCGACGAGCCCCATCTCGTGGGAGATATCGGGATCATTGTGCCAGAGCTCGATCGCGCCGACATGCGCCTCGTCGTCGCCGCAGAACAGCACCATGACGGCCTGCAAGAATTCGCCTGAAAACACCGGCACCGCCACGCCGCAGGTGAGGCCGGCCGCGAGCGCCTGATCGGTCCGCTTGAAATAGGAGTTGGCGAATTTGGTGAGGATCACGGGATGGCCGCTGGCCCAGGCCTTGCCGGGAAGGCCCTCGTCGTATCCGAAGCGCAAGTTCTCGCTCACGGCCTTGAACGCGGACAGCCCTTCGCCATAGAGGCCGCCGCCGAATTCCAGCCGCATGCGCGTCCGGTCCGGCACCCAGAGTTCAACGACGCGAATGAAGGTTTTCATCGACCGTGTCCGCCGCCTCAAGCCAATGACAGCATCGGCGATCTAGCCGCGGAGCGGACGTTCAAAATTCAGGCAGAGCCGCGCAAACTTCGTGCGACGGGGAGGCGCGGGGGATCTCGGCGGATTGGATTCTCAGGACGCAAACCGCACCACGTCGCCGGCCACGGCCGGCGATGGCGATTTCGATCCTGGCCCCGACCCGTGAGCCGGGGGAGCTGCCTCAGCCGATCGGCAGGCGGGTGATGGTCGGCCGACCATCGGCGATGACCTGCGGCTTGTGCTCGCGCTCGCCGCCGGGCTGGGTCACCGGCAACTGCAGCACGGTCGCGCGCTGGCCTTCGACGAGCTGCGTCACCAGTACGTATTTGCCGTCGGGGAATTCGATCGCGTCGTGATGGCGATCGGGAATGTGCGGATCGATCTTGCCGAACTTGCCGACGCGGGAGTTGATGGTGCGCGTCCAGATCCAGCGATTGTCGTAGCGGACGTTGTCGGCGAAGGCGAGCTCCGTCCCCGGCAGCAGGCAGACCGCGACGGACATGTCGGCTTCAGAGGCGAAGCCGCGCGTCGAGGTGCCTCGGAAAGTGGTCGTGACGATCGTCTCGCCGACTTCTGCGGGACGCGTCGCGACGGCATGCAGACTGTAGTCACACATCGGGTGCTCCTCATTCAGGGATAGCGACCCGCGCCTCCTTCGGAGGCACTAGCCCCTATCAGAGTGGAAGCATGTTAGCGTCTTCTCGGTTGTAGGCAAATCTGCGACTTAGATCCGCAGGCTGCCATCACAATATCTTTTTCAAATGCACGAGGAACAAAGTCCGCTCCTGTGCATTTGGCGTGCGTCCCCGTCAGCGACCAGCAGGTGCCGACCAGCCCAAATATTGCCAGGCGGGTTGCGGCGGCTGCGCGACGGCGTTGCGGGCATTGCGCAATTGCTCGCTCGTCGTCGTCTGCGCTGCCTTGCGGACATGGTGTGACTGTGCGGCGAAGGTATGCGCCGCTGATGCTGCGATCAGCGTGATCGTGACGGCGCTCAAAACGATCTTGCGCATGACGGTCTCCTCGATCTCCAGCGCCGCGAAGCGATCAGGGCTTCGTGCGGCGTGCCCGAGGATGTACCGCGGGAGAGGGGCCGGATAATCTGTGCAAAACCAGAAAGACTATCCAGCCGGAGCGGACAATCGTCCGCTCCAATCGTCAACGCGCGGGGCGCCAAGCGGCGGAGCGCGCTCAGTACTTGCGGTACAGGCCGATCAGCTTGCCCTGAATCTTCACCCGGTTGGGCGGCAGGATGCGGACCTCATAGGCCGCATTGGCGGGCTCGAGCGCGATCGAGGCACCGCGGCGGCGGAAGCGCTTCAGCGTCGCTTCCTCGTCGTCGATCAGCGCCACCACGATGTCGCCCGTGTCGGCGCTCTCGTTGCGCTGGATCAGCGCCATGTCGCCGTCGAGGATGCCGGCTTCGACCATCGAGTCGCCGCGCACTTCGAGCGCGTAGTGTTCGCCCGACCCGAGCATGTCCGGCGGTACGCTGATGGTGTGGCTACGGGTCTGCAGCGCCTCGATCGGTGTGCCGGCCGCGATGCGGCCCATCACCGGCACCGCGACGGGGCGTTCGCCCTCGTCCACGGAGGCGCTGGAGCTCGCTCGCACCTTGCCGAGATTGCCCTCGATGACGCTCGGCGTGAAGCCACGCCGGTTGCCGGCGGCGGCCTGGAGCTCGGGCAGCTTGATTACCTCGATCGCGCGGGCCCGGTTGGGCAGACGCCGGATGAAGCCTCGCTCCTCCAGTGCGGTGATCAGGCGATGGATGCCTGACTTCGAGCGCAGGTCGAGCGCGTCCTTCATCTCGTCGAAGGAGGGCGGCACGCCGCTTTCCTTCAAACGCTCGCTGATGAATCGCAGAAGCTCGTATTGTTTGCGCGTTAACATCTCGACCAAATCCCCCGGTTGATGTCGTTCGATTCCGAGACGGTGAATTCAGCGGCGAGCCGCTAGATGCTCGAAACAAATCATGAACGGACACTATATGTTCGATATGTGTTCCGCAACTGCTTAATTTACCGTGAACGCGACAAAGTTCGCGGAACGCGCACGACTTGCGGGTTCAGGCGGGCAGTCGCAGCACCTCGCAAGGCGTGCCGGCCTCGGCCTTGGGCGCGAACGGCGCGCGCACGAGAAGTGCCTGTGCCGCAGCGAGATTCGCAAGCAGCGAGGAATCCTGATGATTGACGGGAAGGGCGACAAGCGTGCCGTCGTCGCGCCGCTCCAGGCGTGCGCGCAGATAATCTTCGCGCTGGTCATTGGCACCGACCTCGCGGCCGAGCACGGCGCGCTCGCGACGATGATGAATCACCGCGCGGCCCGACAGCGCGCGAATCAACGGCACCATGAACAGGAAGGCGCACACATAGGACGACACGGGATTGCCGGGCAGGCCGATCACACCCATCGCTCCTAACCGGCCGTGCATCATCGGCTTGCCCGGCCGCATCGCGATCTTCCAGAACGCCATCGCGATGCCTTCGTCCCTCAGCGCCTGCTGGACCAGATCGTGGTCGCCGACCGAGGCGCCGCCGGTCGTAATCAGGATATCGGCGCCGCTCTCGCGGGCACGGCGGATGCCGGCGGTGGTGGCCTCCAGCGTATCGGCGGCAACACCGAGATCGACGGTATCTGCGCCCTCCTGGCGGGCGAGCGCGTGCAGGGCGTAGCCGTTGGAATAGACGATCTGGCCGGGGCCCGGGCTGGTGCCCGGCATCACCAGCTCGTCGCCGGTGGCGAGGATCGCGACCTTCGGACGGCGGCGGACGGGGAGGTGCGGGTGATTCATCCCGGCGGCGAGTGCGAGGTCGCGCTCGGTGAGCCGGGTTCCCATGCGCAGGAGCACGTCGCCCTCGCGGAAGTCGACGCCGGCGGGGCGGATGTGCCGCCCCGTGACGGCGGCTTGCTTGATCGTGATGCGCCTGCCGTCGGCGACCGTGTCCTCCTGGATCACGACCGCGTCCGCGCCGGCCGGAACGACGCCGCCGGTGAAGATTCGCATCGCTTCGCCGACGCCGACCGATCCGGCAAACGGCCGGCCCGCCGCGACCTCGCCGATCACGGTGAGCTGTGCGTCGACCTTGGCCGCATCGGCCGCGCGCACGGCGTAACCGTCCATCGCCGACATCGCCTCCGGCGGCTGCGTACGCCGCGCCGCGACGTCGCGCGCCAGTACGCGGTAATAGGCCTCGTCGAGTGGAATCATTTCTTCAGGCAACGGCTTCACGCCGGCCAGCACCGCGACGAGCGCGTCAGAAACCGGCATCAAGGCCACGGCGAAAACTCCTGCTCGGAAAGTCTGGACGAATAGGCGGCAAGAGTTCTAGCCGAGCGCGGGCGATGAAGCAAAATGGGACCGGATCAGGATTTATCCTGCTTCATCCGCTCAGTCTTGAGGGACCGTCAGCTTCGCCGCGGCATGATTTGAAGGACGAGCAAGACGGGAACGAGCGTGGCCATGGCAAGGACGACAATGACGAGAGCCACGGCCAGCATCGGTCAACGACCGGTCTGCTGGTCCGGACGGGCGTCCGGCGCCACGTCGGGAGCTTTGGGGCCTTGATCCTTGTCGGGCAGCGGATCGGCCCGGGATTTCAGGTCGGCGGCCTTGCTGATCAGCTTGGCGGAAAGGTCAGAATCCGACGTCGTTCTGGCGAATTCGAGCAGGAGAGAGGCCTGCTTGGTGAGGTAGGTCTTGCCCAACACGATGATGCGTCCGTCCGTAGAAGTCCCAACGGACTCAAGAGTCCGGAAGCGGGCATTCCGTTCCCGGAACTCTGTATAAAAATGTACAAAGCGATTTGGTTCCTGATCTCTGGCCAAATCGGTTCCGGGGAACTCCCCGGTTTCACCCGCAGGCCGCTGTATCTCGATCAGATTCCCAGCGCTTTGAGCGCATCGCCGACATCGCGGGGCGAGGTCACATGCACCGCGGTCAATCCGCGCGCCCGCGCGCCCTCGACGTTTTCGGCGAGGTCGTCGAAGAACACGATGCGCCTGGCGGGCACGCCGATGGCCGCCACGACATGGTCGAATGCCGCCGCGTCCGGCTTGCGCAGGCCGATGCTGGACGACAGATAAAGCTCGCGGAAATGGCCGAGCAGGCCCGCATATTCCTTCGAGAAATGGTCGACATGCGGCCGGTTGGTGTTGGAGAAGGCGTAGAGCGGCATGCGCTTCGCCGCGCGCGGCAACAACTCCGCGATATCAGGCATCTCGCCCGCGAAGATCGCGTTCCAGCCCTCGAGGAATTGCGCATCCGAAATGCCGATCCCGAGCGAGGCGCGCAGCGAGGCAAAATAGTCCTCGTCGCTGATCTTGCCGACCTCGTGCAGCCGATAGGCCTCGCTGTCGCGCACATAGCGGGCAACGATCGCCTCCGGCTTGCAGCCGGCATGTCCCGCCCAGCAGGCGATCGCCTTGGAGAAATCGATGTCGAGCACGACACGCCCGAGATCGAACAAAAGCGCATCCGCGCTGCCGGGAGAGAGCGAGGTCATTGCATCCTTTCAGATCAGTATCGGTAAGGTTCGTGGTCGAACAGCGGGAACGCGCTGAACACGCTCGGCGCATTCGTTGCGGTTGCCTGATGCAGGCAGGACTTGTCGACCTCGGCGAACGAGGTGGCGCCCAACAGGCCGAGGCAGCGCAGCACCTCGTCCTCCAGAAGCTCCAGCATCCGCGTCACGCCGGCTTCGCCGGCCGCCGCCAGCGCCCAGCATTGCAACCGGCCGATGCCGACGAGGTCGGCGCCCGCCGCGATCGCCTTGACGATGTCGGTGCCACGGCCGAAGCCGCCGTCGACCATGATCTTGGCGCGGCCCTTCACGGCCTCGACGATCTCAGGCAGCACATGCATGGCGCCGCGGCCGTGATCGAGCTGGCGGCCGCCATGGTTGGAGACGTAGATCCATTCGACGCCGTGATCGATCGCGATCAGCGCGTCCTCGGCGGTGGCGATACCCTTGAGGATCAGCGGAATCTTGAACTTGTCCTTGATCATCTTCACGGTCCGCCACTCCAGGCCCTTCTGGAATTCGCCGCCGGTGGCGCGCAGGCGACTCTCGCGAACGTAGCGCTTGGCGATGTCACGTTCGCGACGGCTGTAATGGGCGGTATCGACGGTCAGGCAGAAGGCGGCGTAGCTGTGCTTCTCGGCCCGGCTGACGACATCGGCGACGTAGGCGTCATCGCCGCGCACATAGAGCTGGAACAGGCGCAGCGCATCGGGAGCGGCCTCGGCGGTCTTCTCCAGGCCGGGCTCGGACACCGAGCTCAGCATGTGTGCCGCACCGAAGGTGCCGGCGGCACGGGCGACGCTCGCGGCGCCATCCGGGTCGAAGATCTCGAGCGCGCCGACCGGCGCGAGCACCACCGGCAGGCGCATCCTGCGGCCGAATTGCTCGACGGAGCCATCGACCTTGCGCACGTCGCGCAGCACGCGCGGGCGGAAGGCGATCTCGTCCAGCGCCATCCGGTTGCGGCGCATCGTGGTCTCGGTCTCGGCGGCGCCGACGATATAGTCCCAGGCATTCTGGTTGAGGTTGGCGCGCGCCTTCCGGATGAATTCGTGCAGATTCTGGAACGGCTCGCTGCTGGCGCCGAGTTCGACGTTCCTTTCCGGCCGGATGCGGGGTGCTTCGTTCATTATTATCCTCCCGAGAATTTGAAGCCTTGTTTCATCGCCTAGCCCGTCCGGCTCTCCAAAACCATCCTAAAATCGCATAGCTGCGAGGCGTGGGTCGGTCGACCGGTTGCCGCATTGCGCGAAGCGGTTTCGGAACGTTGCCAAAAGTTTAGGTCCGGGCGAAGGGATTTTTACGGTGTACCCGCCGGCGTTGGCCGCCCGGCCTTGAAGAAACCAGAATGGTATTGTGAGAAGCGAGCTGGATCGCCATTTGCATGGCGCCTCCCAAGCCCCAAGAGAACCGCTAAAGCAAAAAGGCCAGCCTATCCATGCGGAAATCCCTGCTGTTCCCCCTGGGCGCGCTCACGGGAGCGTGTTTGACCCTTCTGGTAGCCAGTCCGCACGGCGGCGTGTGGGCGGCACGGGCGGCAGCGAGTGCGGATGATGCCTATTCCCAGCTCAACCTGTTCGGCGAAGTCTTCGAGCGCGTGAAGGCGAGCTATGTCGAGAAGCCCGACAATGCCAAGCTGATCGAAGGCGCGATCACCGGCATGGTGACCTCGCTCGATCCGCATTCGCGCTACATGAACGACAAGGCCTGGACCGAGATGCAGGAGACCACCTCCGGCGAGTTCGGTGGGCTCGGCATCGAGGTCACGATGGAGGAGGGCCTGGTCAAGGTTGTCTCGCCGATCGACGACACGCCGGCGTCCAAGGCCGGCATCATGTCCGGCGACCTCATCAGCAAGATCGATGGCGATGCCGTGCAGGGCATGACGCTCGAGCAGGCCGTCAACAAGATGAAGGGCCCGGTCGACACCAAGACCAAGCTCACCATCGTGCGCAAGGGCGCCGACGCGCCGCTCGACATTGCGATCACTCGCGAGATCATCCATGTGCGGCCCGTCCGCTTCCACGTCGAGAACGGCGACATCGGCTATATCCGCGTCACCTCGTTCAACGAGCAGACCACCGACGGCCTGAAGAAGGCGATCGCGGCGATCTCCAGGGAGATCCCCCAGGAGAAGCTCGCGGGCTATGTGATGGACCTGCGCAACAATCCGGGCGGCTTGCTCGACCAGGCCGTGTCGGTGTCGAGCGCGTTCCTTCAGCGCGGCGAGGTGGTCTCGACCCGCGGCCGTAATCCGGAGGAAACCCAGCGCTTCACCGCGCATGGTGGCGACCTCACCAAGGGCAAGCCGCTGGTGATCCTGGTCAACGGCGGCTCGGCTTCGGCCTCGGAGATCGTCGCCGGCGCGCTGCATGACCACAAGCGGGCCACGATCATCGGCACGCGCTCGTTCGGCAAGGGCTCAGTGCAGACCATCATTCCGCTCGGTGCCGGCAACGGCGCACTGGCGCTGACCACGGCGCGCTACTACACCCCGTCGGGCCGTTCGATCCAGGCCCAGGGCATTGCGCCCGACATCGAGATCCTCCAGGACCTCCCGGCCGAACTGAAGGGCCGCGTCGACACCATGGCGGAGTCCCAGATGCGCGGCCATCTGCAGGCCGCCGACGGCACCGAACAGACGGGATCGCAGTCCTATGTCCCGCCGGAAGAAAAGGACGACAAGGCGCTGCACGCGGCCTACGACTTCCTGCACGGCGTCACCGCGAATGCGGTCGCCGCGAAGCCCGCGCCGAAGGCTGCGGTGCCGAACTAAACGTCGCGACGTCCAGATATCGCCCGGGAGTGGATGACCGCTCCCGGGCGAATTCGTTTTGGGACTTCGCGTCAGCTCGGGTTCATGGCGGCAAAGGTCGCTTCATAGCGCCCGTCGCGCTCGGGCCAGCGGCGGGCGCGGTCGACCAGCACTTTGTCGCGGGGATGAACCCGCAGCTCCAGCAATTGCATGACCTCCGCGACATAGGCGTCGAGCGGCATGGCGCGTGCGTCGCTCGCTTGGGGGCGGTGATCCCGCATCTTCGCGAGCGGCGGGATCACCGTCCGGTCGTCATTGCTGCTTCTTCGGGCCCATGTGATGCGGGACGTCGGTCTTCGGTCCGCCGCCGTAATGGTGGCTGCCGCCGGATCCGCTGGTCGTCCCGCCGTCGCTCTCTTTCTTGCCCATGTGGTGTGGGACCTCGGTCTTGGGCCCTCCGGAATAGTGGTGGCCGTTCTTCTCGTCGGTCGTGTTCGTCGTGCTCGTCTGCGCCAAGGCGGGCAACGCGACGAACGACATGATCGCAGCGGCGGCGATCAGCTTGCGGTGACTCATTCTGGTTTCTCCTGTTTGATCTTGTCGAGTTGGTGTCAATCAAGTCCCGGTGGCTTGACTGAGTGGCAACCAAACCCGGAGCGGGATCGTCCAGGTTGAGCAAGATCAAGTGCCGACGCGCGCACTTGCGTCCGCTGATGCGTAGATCGTCGAGTTGCCGCAGGCGACGGGAAGTATCGATCTTCTTACAGAAAAAATTTTGCATCGATCGCACGAATTCGATGGCTTCACGTCATGCTCACTATGAGCGGCGGCGCCGTCGAGAGACGCCACTGGAAGATGACTCCCTCGATCGAAATGACACGAGGACGATGGTCGCCTCAATTCATTACATGGCCTGGCGACAAAAAGATTTGGCTGGCGCGTCGCCCGAGTTTGATGTCCGTCAAAAGAGCATCAACCACGCGACCTAGCGTGCCCGCGCGAACGAGCGGCGAGAGTGTCGCGCAACGATGACGGGCCGCAATGTCGCACAAGAATGGGAATCACGCTGTTGATTGACGAGACGATCCAGGTGGCCGGTCGGCCGCTGCAACTTGCATTTCTCTTGCACCGCCGGTTGTGGGAGACGATCACGATCAGGTCGGTGCTGATCAAGCCGCGGCGCGATGTGCGCCTGGATCTGTTTCGCGGTCTGGCGAACTGGCTGATCTTTCTCGGGCACATTCCGGATTCTGCGCTCGCCTGGTTCACGACGCGAAACTACGGCTTCAGCGATGGCGCCGATCTGTTCGTGCTGATCTCCGGATACACCGCGACGTTCGTATTCGGCTCGATGATGATGGAGCGTGGCTTCGTCATCGGGGCAACCCGGCTACTGCGGCGGGTATGGCAGCTCTATGTCGCCCACCTGCTGCTGTTCTTCGTCTATCTCACGGCCGTGCATTACCTCGCGCACAGGTTCGACGACCTTCACCTGATGGATCAGTTCAACGTCGCGCCGCTGATGGACTTTCCCGTCGAGACGCTCTCGCAGGGCCTGGTCCTCAAGTTCAAGCCGCTCAATCTCGACGTTCTGCCGCTCTACATCGTGCTGATGGCCGCGTTTCCCGTCGTGCTCTGGTTCATGCTGCGATGGCGCAATGCAGTGATGATCGGCTCGCTCGGCCTCTATCTGGCCGCCCGACATTACGAATTGAATCTGCCGTCCTATCCGGCCGGAGTCTGGTACTTCAATCCGTTCGCCTGGCAGCTGCTTTTCGTAGTCGGAGCCTGGCTGGCATTGGGAGGGGCGGCGGCAAGCCGCTGGCTGCTGTCGTCCCGCACGCTGCTCATCCTCAGTAGCGGCTTCCTGATCCTTGCGCTCGCGATGACGCTGGCGGAACGAATTCCGGGGCTGCGGGACTACATTCCCGAGGAGCTCGCCGCCGTCTTCATTCCAAACGACAAGACCAATCTGGGTCCTTCTCGCGTCATTCATCTGGCGAGCCTGGTGTTCATCGTTGTCTCGCTCATTCCGATCGACTGGCCCGGTCTGAAGTCGCCGGTGCTCCAACCCTTGATCAGATGCGGTCAGCAGTCGCTGTCCGTGTTCTGTGTCGGCCTCTTTCTGTCGTTCGTCGCGCATTTCGTGCTCGAGTCCGGATCCGAGGGGTTATGGGCCCAGCTGCTGGTCGGTGCCGCCGGCCTGTGGATCATGACGATCGTCGCCTACTACCGGACGTGGTCGAAGGGCATCGACAGGAGCCGCTCGACCGAGGAGGGCGGCGGATGATGACGTCCGGGCTGATCTTCACCGAAGAGATCCGCGGCCTCATTCTGCACGGCCTGCATTGGGCCGCCTCGACCATCGAGCTGCTCGGCGTGGTGGTCATCGTCTGCGGAGTGCTTGCTGCAACGGTCTGGTCGTTGAACGAGATGCGGCGCGGCGCGCCAGCCGACGCATTTCGTTCCTATCGCGCCAATCTTGGTCGCGGCATCCTGCTTGGCCTCGAATTCCTGATTGCCGCCGACATCATCGGAATGGTTGCGATCGTGCCGTCGTTCGACCGGCTCGGCATCCTGGCACTGATCATCGTGATCCGCACGTTCCTGAGCTTCTCGCTCCAGATTGAAATCGAGGGGCGATGGCCGTGGCGAAGGCATGACAGGGAGGTAAGCGATGCTGCCCGCGGCAGCCTTTGACACTTCCCTGCGTAAGAGTTGGCGGCGCTTCGCGTCTATATGGCCTGACCCGCCCCACGCTGTCCTCATCGCCGACCTCGATGAGCAGATGACCATCCAAATCAACACCCGGAGAATGACCATGAACCGTTCGAGAAAATTCGTCGTGAGCGCAGCCGCCTTTGCCGTCCTTGCCCTGGGGCCGGTTGGGCTGTCGCCGGCAATCGCCGCCGGTCTTGCCCGGACCGCGATGATGGATGACGACAAGATGTCGAAGATGCCGGCCCCGTCGGATTCCAGCGGCAAGATGAACATGGGCCAGCCAGCGGGTCAGTCGCAGAACATGAGCGGCGGTCCGATGACCGACGACAAGATGAAGATGCCGCCGCAAAGCCAGATGCGGGACTGCCAGGGCGCCGGCTGTCAGGAGAGCTCCGGCATGATGCAGATGATGCAAATGATGGAGAAGATGATGCGCGGCCAGATGAGTTCGGCCGGCAGCAGCGGTGCGATGAGCGGCCCGGTGGATGTGACGGAGCGGATCGAGGGGCGGATCGCGTTCCTGAAGGCCGAGCTGCAGATCAGCGACAAGCAAGCCGCCGACTGGAACAGTGTCGCCGACGCCTTGCGTTCGAGCCGGCAGCACCTGCTGGAAGCGCGCAAGATGCTCGCGATGGATGACAGGTCGGGAAGCGCCGACCGTCTGGAGCATTACGAGCGGCATTTGTCCGAGCGTCTGGAGGCGATCAAATCGGCCCGCCTGGCCTTCACGCGGCTCTACGCGTCGTTGAACGAGAGCCAGAAGCAGACCGCAGACACGATCCTGCTGCCTCTGATTGCATCGTTCTGAGCTTTGGAATCGAGAGCGAGATCATGTTCGGTCTGCCCCTTCGATGTCGAGCCGGCCTGTCTGCGCTCGTCGTCCTGACGAGCCAGCTTGCGGCGAACGCCGCACTCGCATCGGACTTCGGCCCCGGCCGCACGCATCCGACAGGGCAGGTCGCTCAGCGTTGGGAGCTGGCGCAGGCAGAGGACGACCACGCCGCACATCATCCCGCAGCGTCCGGCTCCGCAGGCGGTGCGGCCGATGTGCCGCCCAGCGGCGCCACGCCGGGGATGATGGGTGGAATGGACGGCATGATGGGCCGGCCGCGCAAGGAGTTCTACCCGGCATTGATGGACATGCCGGCGCTGTCCGCCGAGCAGCGGAGCAGGCTGGAGGTCCAGGCGCGCGAGCGGATCAGCGCGGAGGCCGACCGCCTGGCGACTGCCGAAATGGATCTGCGGCACGCTATCGCCGGAGGCGATATCGTCGCGGCGGATCAGGCGTCGCGGCGGCTTCGTGAGTCCCTGAACGCGGTTCAGAGCGGCGTGGTCGCGCTGCGTTCGCTGCGCGAGGGCGAGCCACCGCAGCAGATCGCGCAGGCGTGGTTCAAGTCGCAGATGAACCTGTTGCCTCAACGCGGCGCCATGGCTGCGGATGACGGCACGCAGGGAATCTCCTGGTTTCACGTCACGACCATGGCGCTGCTGGTGCTGTTCTCGCTCACGCTGCTTGCCGTCTATGTCGCGCGCATGCGCCGGGCGAACGCGCTGGTCGATCGGCTGACGCGTGCTGCGGCCGTTCCGGCTGTTGCTGCGGCCGTCCCATCCGCGACGGCCGGCAGCTCTCCGGACGAGAAGGCCGCGGTGATACCTGCGCAACAGAAAAATCGCGAGACTGCGCGAGTCGAACCGGGCCGCTCCTGGAAGGGCAGGCTGAAGATCTGCGCGATCTACCAGGAAACGCCGAACGTGAAGACCTTCCGTCTGCAAGCGCCGGACGGCGGCGCGATTCCGTTTGCGTTCCTGCCGGGACAGTTCCTGACCTATGCCATCGAGATCGACGGAAAGTCCGTCAGGCGCTCCTACACGATCGCGTCGTCGGCGGCCCAGACCGCCTACGTCGAGACCACGATCAAGCGCGAAGACGGCGGGCTTCTGTCCGACTACATGCATGGCCACCTGAAGGCGGGAGACCTCATCGAGGTTGCAGGCCCCTCCGGCGCCTTCACGTTCACCGGCACGGAAGCCGATAGCGTCGTCCTGATCGGTGGCGGTGTCGGCATCACGCCGCTGATGGCAGCGATCCGATATCTCTCGGATATTGCATGGCCCGGCCCCATCTACCTCGTCTATGGCGCGCAGACGACCGAGCAGTTCATTTTCCGGGACGAGCTGGAATATCTTCAGCGCAGGATGAACAATCTGCACGTCGCGGCCACGATGGTGCGGGCCGCGGGTACGTCGTGGATGGGAAGCGAGGGGCAGATCACGGCCGAGTTCCTGACGCAGGCTGTGCCTGATCTCACCAGACGACGCGTTCACTTGTGCGGTCCGCCCGGAATGATGGACGCGCTCAGGAAGACGTTGATCGGGCTCGGCGTGCCCCGCGAGCAGATCAAGACGGAGGCCTTCGGGCCCGCCCGCGGAGCCGTCCCACCTCCCGGCAAGGCCGGCGCCGAAGTGCCGATGCCGGGAGTAGAGGCGGGCAATCAAGGGGACGCGGCGGCCGGTCCAGCAACGGCCACCATCCGCTTTGCGAGATCCGGCAAGGTCGTAGCGCTGCCTCCGGACAAGAGCGTCCTGGAGGTGGCCGAGAGCGCGGGCGTTTCGATCGACTATTCCTGTAGGGCTGGGGTCTGCGGCGTCTGCAAGACGCATCTGTTGCAAGGAAACCTCACGATGGAAGTCCAGGACGCCCTGACCGCAGACGACAAGGCGAACGGTCTGATCCTGGCCTGCCAGGCGAGATCGGTCGGAGATCTGGTCGTCGAGGCCTGACATGATGGATCGGAGAGGGCGCCTGATCGCCGACGTCGCTCTGGCGGCCCTGTTGTTGCTGGTGCCGGCGTTCCTGCTGCACTCCGATAGCCGGTTCGCAGGAAGCCTCGCCGGCTTTGTCCTCGGGGCCGGCGCGGCCGTGCTGATGATTCTTCTTCTCGTCTATCCGATGACGAAGTACAGCGCGGGTCTGAAGGCCCTGGTCACGCGATGCGTGTCGATGCCGACGCTCCTGGCATTTCACGCCTCTGCCGGAATCGTCGCGGCATTTTTCGCCCTTCTGCACACGGGGCACAAGTTTCAGAGTCCGCTCGGGATCGCCCTGGTGACCAGCATGCTGGTCGTTGTCGTCACCGGATTTGTCGGGCGCTATTACCTGCCGCAAACCGCGATGGAGCTCCGCCAGCAGCAGGCGTATCTGGCGACCTTGAGGTCGGCCTATGAGCACATTGCGTCGGCGATGTCGTCGCCCGATCGGGCGGTGCGTGACGGGACCGCCGTGCCTGCATCGGCGTTGCGGAATGTGCCCCTGCTGCAGCTCGTCGATGGCATTTCCGATCTCGAATCGGCGATCGGATCGAGCGAAGCAATCAAGAAGATCTTCCTGCAATGGATCGGGCTGCATGTCATGGCGGCGGTCGTCATGTATGCGCTGCTCGCGGTGCATGTGGCGGCCGAGGTCCACTACGGGTTGCGGTGGCTCGCGTGACGATCAGGGGCGTGCTCTACGCCGTGATCGCGACACTGGCCGTCGCAGGCGCGGCCGTCGTGTCGATCGCCCTGTATCGGGGCGGCTCCGAGGTCGTTCCAGGGTGGGCAAGGTTTGTGACGCCCGGGCCACTTTCCGGGAAGCATGCATTTCTGTCCGACAGATGCGAGAGCTGCCACACGCCGGTCAAGGGCGTCGATGCAGCGGCCTGCATCTCCTGTCATGCGCCTTCCGCCGGGGATATCGCAAAGCAGTCGACGGCCTTTCATGCCACGGCGGGCAGTCAATGTTCCGGCTGCCATCTCGAGCACATAGGTGAACTGCGGCCGATCAGGATGGACCACGCGTCACTGCTTCGGGTCGCAACGTCTGCCTCCGGCAGGAAGTTGTTTGACCGGGGCGCGGCCGATCAACTGACTGCGGACCTGAAGGAGTTTCTCGGCCTGCCAAAGTCAGACCGGCGGGAAAGGGCGGAGCTCGATTGCGCCAGCTGCCACAGCAACCGGGAGCCGCACCGCGAATTGTTCGGACGGAACTGCGCGGAGTGCCATGGGCTCGCGTCCTGGAAAATCGTCGGTTTCCTGCACCCCTCGCCAACGTCGAGGGACTGCGCCCAATGCCATCAGGCGCCACCGAGCCACTACATGGGTCACTTCGTCATGATGGACCGGATGATCACGGGACAGGAGCACGCATCGGTCGATCAATGCTTTCTGTGTCACAGAACGGACTCGTTCAACGACGTCAAAGGCGTCGGCTGGATGAAGCATCATTGACGGATTCGGTCGAGCGACGGAGATGGGTGCAATATATTACAGGGCTCGACCAAAAAAAATCGGGAGCTCATTTCCGCGCCGCATCTGGCATGGCGCACGACTCTCCTCACCGTTCTTGCAGTGTCGAAGCCGTGTGCGTCGTTTTCTATTGGCCGTCACTGCAACCAGAGCTATATGTTTCCGGTCGGGACAGCAGGTGCAGGGATGATTGGCTTGCGAAAGCCGAGGCGAAGATGGTGGGGATGGCTTGTCGCCATCACTTACCTGCTCGCGTCGATGACGCCGTCTCTCGCGATCTCGATTTCCCTCGACGCAGCGATGCAGTGCGACCATCAGGGTGATCAGCCTGGAGATGCGCACGATCACGCTGGCGGATCGGCAGTACATTCGCATGACGTTGCGATGGCCGGGGATTGCGACGACGACCAGGACAGGCCCAGCGAGCGGCATGCGACCTGCTGCGGCTCGGTGCTTTGCTTCAGCGCCGTGTGGCCGCAAGCTCCGGCCATTGCGGAGTTCATGGTGCCGCGCTCGCGCTGCGAGGCGCAGCCTGACGTGATCGGCGACGAAGGCACGTTCCGTCGCCACTACCGGCCCCCCATCGCCTGAGATAGCTCCCGAAAACCGGACTGCGTCGCTCCAGGTGCGAGCGCGGATCGACACGTCTGCGAGGGGCACTTTGCCATGCGGATGACGGCGATGCGCGCCACGACCTCACACGCGGCGGAGTGACGGCGCCGGCCTCGGTGTTGCTCGCGCGCGCTGAGCGCCGCGGGCTGAGTGGAAGAACGCCGAGAAAACGATCGTCCGTTTGCAGAAACACAGGTCGCTACGTGAGCGCCGCTGGAGCGGTGATTTCTCGCGACCCCTGTTCGGGAGGCTGCCGCACCGGCTGATGGCAGCCGCGCCGTCGCGTTTCCGCTCCAACGAAGCGATCTACCGAATGTCATGCAAGGACGATGCGTCATGAAATCGCCGAACGAGAGTCTGCCGGAGCAGACAGCCGGTCCCTTGGATGTGCAGGACGCAGTCGTTCGTGCCGCCCTCGTCGGCAGTTACGGTCGCCTCCGCAGCTATCTACAGCGACGCTTTGGCGGGAAGGCGGAAGCGGAGGAGGTGCTCCAGGCGTTCATGTTGCGCGCGCTGGAGCGGTCCGGCGACATTCGCGATGCGGACTCGGTTCGAGGCTGGTTGAGCAGGGTCCTGGCGACCACCATCGCCGACTTTCACCGTCAGACGTCAAAGAGCAGAACGCGAGAGATGCCGTTCCCGCATGAGCTCAACGAGCGTCTCGCGGCCGATCAGGATCCCGCGGCGAATGCCGCGGTCTGCGAGTGCCTTCATACCCATCTATCCCTGCTGAAGCCGGAACATGCCGACGTCATCAGAAGGGTGGATCTCGCCGGTGAGCCGCGGGAGCTGGTTGCAGCCGATCTGGGTGTGACCGTCAACAACCTGACCGTTCGCCTTCATCGCGCCCGACACGCCCTGAAGGAGCGTCTCGAGCAGGCCTGCATTGTGTGTTTGGAGGAAAGCTTCTGGGAATGCCGCTGCGCCGACAACGGAGGTCCGACCTAACCCGCCTCGCGGCGTCGGCTTTCGCTGCCGTCGCGCTGGGCGAGCCGGCTGCGATGCAGTGCGAACAGCTCCAGCACCTTGTCGGCCGGCTTTGCGGCGCTGAACAGATAGCCCTGCATCTCGGAGCAGCCGAGCGTGCGGAGCAGGCGCCGCTGCTCCTCGGTCTCGACGCCCTCGGCGGTGGTGGTCATGCGGCGGGCGGCCGCCAGATTGACGACGGCCTGGACGATGCTGGCGGAGCCGTCGGGGCCGGCGATATCGTTGACGAAGCAGCGGTCGATCTTGATCTTGTCGAACGGGAAGCGGTGCAGGTAGCTCAGCGAGGAGTAGCCGGTGCCGAAATCGTCGAGCGCGATGTGCACGCCGATGGCACGGAGCTGGTGCAGGATCGCCAGCGCGGTGTCGTCGTCGCGGATCAGCACCGCCTCGGTGATCTCGAGCTCGAGCCGGCTCGCCGGCAGGTTGGAGGCGGCGAGCGCCGCCATGATCTTCAGCGCCAGCGTGCCGCTCTTGAACTGCACCGGCGAGACGTTGACGGCGAGACGGATGTCGTCGGGCCATGTGGCCGCGTCGCGGCAGGCGGTCGCCAGCACCCATTCGCCGATCTCGTTGATCAGGCCGGTATCCTCCGCGATGGGGATGAATTCGGCCGGCGAGACCATGCCGCGATCGGGGTGGCGCCAGCGCACCAGTGCCTCGCAGCCGGTGATGCGATCGTCCTTCAGGCCGAGGCAGGGCTGGTAATAGACCTCGAGGCCGCCATCGGCGATGGCGTGGCGCAGGTCGATCTCGAGCTGCCGCCGATCGCGGACCTTGGCGTCCATCTCCGGCTCGAAGAAGCGATAGGTGCGGCGTCCGGCGGATTTGGCGGCGTACATCGCCATGTCTGCATTCTTCAGGAGCTGGTCCAGCGCGGTCCCGTGCCCCGGTGCCAGCGCGATGCCGATGCTGGCGTCGGTGGTGAGGTGGTGGCCCATGCAGTCGAAGGGTGCGCGGATGGACTCGAAAACCCGGGCGACGAGATCGTTGACCTGGTCTGGCGACGTCACTGCGCTCTGCACGATGGCAAATTCGTCGCCGCCGAGCCGCGCCACGAAATCCGCCGGGCCCGCGCAGCGGCTGAGGCTCGTTGCGACCGATTTCAGGAGCTCGTCGCCGACGAGGTGGCCGAGCGCGTCGTTGACGCCCTTGAACTCGTCGATGTCGATGTAATGCACCGCGATCTCTTCGCCGTCGGCGATGGCGGCCAGCTCCCGCCGCAGATGCTCGTGGAACATGGCGCGGTTGGGCAGGTCGGTCAGCGCGTCGTAATGGGCGAGGTGGGTGATGCGCTCCTCGATGCGCCGGCGCTCGGTGATGTCCTCGTGCGTCGCCACCCAGCCGCCGTCCGCGAGCGGTTCGTTGAGGATGTGGATCGAGCGCCCGTCGGCGGTGTCGACCACCATGGAGCTGCGCGCGTGGACGTCGCCTAGCACGCGCGCGACATAGTTGTCGACGTCGCCGGTGAACGAGCCGGTCGCCCTGCGGTGGGCAATGATGTCGTGGAAGCTGGAGCCCGGCTTCACCACCTCGGGCGACAGGCCGTACATCTCGATATAGCGTTCGTTGCACACCACGAGCCGCTGCTCGGCGTCGAACAGTAGCAGGCCCTGGGTCATGTTGTTGACGGCGCGGTCGAGGCGCTGCTTTTCCAGCATCAGCCGTTCCCGCGAGCGGCGGTGCTGCTCCAGAAGCTTGCGCACGATCGCGATCAGCACGCCGGCGATGGCGAGTGCGGAAGCGGCGGCGACCGAGATCAGGATGCCGATCTGCTCGCGCCAATCCGTCAGGGCCGCCGCGCGCGTCGCGGTGGCCATCATCAGGATCGGGAAATGGGGCAGGGCATGCGAGGAGATCATGCGGTCCTCGCCATCGACGGGGCTGATGAAGCGTCCGGCAAAATGGTCGAGGCTGAAGACTCTCTGCTGCGCGAACGGGCCGTTCCTGAAGTTCCGCCCCATCAATTCGCCGGAATGCGGGTAGCGGGCGAGCAGCGTGCCGTCACGATGCAGCATCGAGATGGTCGCGCCTTCGCCGAGCACGACGGACTCGAAGAACTTCTCGAAATTGGCCGGCTCGATGCCGCGTCCGACTACGCCCATGAACTCGCCGTTCGGGCCGACGATCTTGCGGACGATCACGATGGTCCATGCGCCCGAAATGCGGCTATGCACCGGCTCGATCAGGACGTCGGGCGCATCGGGGGCGTATCGGAAGGTACGGAAATAGGCGCGATCGGCGACGTTGACCTTCGGAGCCGGCCACGCCGTCGACGAGTTGATCAGATTGCCTTCGGCATCGATGACGTTGACGCCGCCCATGTAGGGAAGCGCCTCGATCTTCGAGCGCAGCAGAAGGTGGATGTCCTGGCCGGAAAGGCGCTTGCGATAGTCTTCCGCGCTGGCAATGCCGATCGCGCGGACGTGGTCGACAAAATCCTTCTGGATGACCGCGAAATCCTGCAATTGCTGATCGAAATGATGGGCGAGCATCAGCACGGTGTTTTCGAGCTCGCGGCCGGAGTTGCGCAGCGCGCGCTCGCGGAAGTTCTGCGCCATCAGGACCGCGCCGACGGCGATCGCGGCGATCAGCAGCGTGCCGCCCACGACCAGCCAGCGGATCGGTCCGCTGCGCACGAAGGCCTGGTCAAAGAGGCGACTGCCGTATTTCGTCATCATGTGGATCGTTGCCGCACACACGCCAGGATCAATTCCTGGACCTCAAAACATCCGTCGGTTTACGGGAACGGTGTGGAGGCGAAGTTAGGAAGCGCGGTTAATGCGGCATGAACGTCCACACGCAAAAGCAATCGATACGCGGGATGCTGGACGTGCAGAAATTGCCGCAAGGTTCCTGCAATGCCGATCAATTCCTGCCGGTCATGCGCCGATAAACCAAGGCTTAACCATCTAACATGCTGGCGCTCCTCACGGCGGCACTGGCACGTAATTTGCGAACACGCGTGCCAACGAGACAGTGAGGACACGACGATGAAAAACACCTTGAAGAACTTCCTCGCCGACGAGCGCGGCGCGACCGCGATCGAATACGGCCTGATTGCAGCCGGCATCGCGCTTGCGATCATCACCGTCGTGAACGGCATGGGCAGCAAGCTCAACACCAAATTCGGCTCGATCAGCTCTTCGCTGAAGTGAGGACCACGCGCTCAGGCGCGGTAATGGCCGGACTTGCCGCCGAGCTTCTCGACGAGATGGATGCCCTCGATGCGCACGCCGCGCTCGACCGCCTTGATCATGTCGTAGATGGTGAGGCAGGCGACGGACACGGCCGTGAGCGCCTCCATCTCGACGCCGGTCGGGCCCGTCACCTTCACGCTGGCACGGACGAGGCAGCCCGGCAGCTTTGCGTCGGGCTCGATATCGACCGTGACCTTCGACAGCGCGAGCGGATGGCAGAGCGGGATCAGCTCCGAGGTGCGCTTGGCGGCCATGATGCCAGCGATGCGCGCGGTGCCGAGCACGTCGCCTTTCTTGGCGTTGCCCGAGACAATGAGATCAAGCGTCGCCGTGGTCATGAGGACGCGGCCTTCCGCGACCGCAAGCCGTTCGGTCGCGGGCTTGTCGGAGACGTCCACCATCCGCGCCTCGCCGGAGGCGCCGATATGGGTGAGGGCAGGGCCGGCCTTGGTAGCCTTGGTCTTGGCGGGCCTTGTCTTGGTGGGCCTTGTCTTGGTGGGCCTCTTGGCCGGCTTGCGCGCCATGTCAGCGCGTACCGGTCGCGCGGTCCGTCGTCTCGCGCGCGAGCAGCGTACGCGTGGCGGCGGTCACATCGGTCTGCCGCATCAGGCTCTCGCCGACCAGGAAGGTCGACATGCCGACGCGCTCGAGCCGGGCGAGGTCGGCGGGCGTGAAGATGCCGCTCTCGCCGACCATCAGCCGGTCCCCGGGGATCAGCGGCGCCAATGCTTCGCTGGTCGCGAGCGTGGTCTCGAAGGTGCGCAGGTTCCTATTGTTGACGCCGATCATCGGCGAGCGCAGCTTGAGCGCGCGGTCGAGTTCGGCGCGGTCGTGGATCTCGATCAGCACATCCATGCCATGGGCGATAGCCGCGTCTTCCAGGTCCCTGGCGGTGGCGTCGTCGAGCGCGGCCATGATGATCAGGATGCAGTCGGCGCCATGCGCGCGGGCTTCGACCACCTGATAGACGTCGAACATGAAGTCCTTGCGCAGCACCGGCAGCGCCGTCGCCGCACGCGCGGAAACCATGAAGTCGAGATGGCCCTGGAACGACGGCGTGTCCGTCAGCACCGAGAGGCAGGCGGCGCCGCCGGCCTCATAGGCCTTGGCAAGCTGGGGCGGATCGAAATCGGCGCGGATCAGCCCCTTCGACGGCGAGGCCTTCTTGACCTCGGCGATCAGCGCGAAGTCGCCGTCGGCGTGCTTGGCCTTGATGGCGCGCAGGAAGCCGCGCGGTGCGGCCTGCGCCTTGGCCCTTGCTTCGACAACGGAGAACGGCTGCGCGCGCTTGGCAGCCGCGATCTCTTCGCGCTTGTACGTCTCGATCTTGGTCAGGATGTCCGACATGTCAGGCTCAGCCGTTGGAGACCGCGATCAGATGCTTCAGCCGTGCATTGGCCGCGCCGCTGTCGAGCGATTTGGCGCCGATCGCGACGCCCTCCTTGAGGTCCTTGGCACGTCCGGCCACGATCAGCGCGGCCGCCGCGTTCATCAGCGCCACGTCGCGGTAGGGGCTCGGCTTGCCGCTGAGCACGCTTTGCAGCGCAATCGCATTGGCGTCGGCGTCTCCTCCCTTGAGCGCACCGGGCTCGCAGCGCGGCAGGCCCGCTTCCTCCGGCGTCACCTCGAAGTTCCTGATCTCGCCATTGTGGAGCGAGGATACGAAAGTCGGGCCGGTGAGGGTGATTTCGTCGAGGCCGTCGGAGCCGTGCACCACCCAGGCGGATTCAGAGCCGAGGTTCTTGAGCACCTGCGCCAGCGGCTGCACCCACTGCCGCGAGAACACGCCGACCATCTGCCGCTTCACGCCGGCCGGATTGGACAACGGGCCGAGCAAATTGAAGATCGTGCGGGTGGCGAGTTCGACCCGGGTCGGGCCGACATTCTTCATCGCGGGATGATGGGCAGGGGCGAACATGAAGCCGATGCCGCATTCGCGCACGCAGCGGCCGACCTGCTCCGGCCTGAGGTCGATCCTCACCCCGAGCGAAGCCAGCACATCGGCGGCGCCGGAGCGCGAGGACAGTGCGCGGTTGCCGTGCTTGGCCACCGGCACGCCGGCGCCCGAGACGATGAAGGAGGCACAGGTCGAGACATTGACCGAACCGGAGCCGTCGCCGCCGGTACCGACGATGTCGACGGCGTCGGGCGGTGCCGTCACCGTCAGCATCTTGGATCGCATCGCCGCGACCGCGCCGGTGATCTCGTCCACTGTCTCGCCGCGCACCCGCAGCGCCATCAGTAGGCCGCCCATCTGCGAGGGCGTGGCTTCGCCCGACATCATGGCGTCGAAGGCGGAAGCCGCTTCGTCACGCGACAGGCTGGCGCCGGTCGCCACTTTTCCAATGATCGATTTCAGGTCGTCCATCGCGTGCTTTCAACTCACTGGTTCGCGCCGGTCACCTGCGCGAAGGCGGCCTGATTAATGGTGGTCCCGATGTCGGTTTCAAGCTTGTTGACGTAGGCGGCGACCTGCTCCTCGGTCTGCGCCCTGTCGAGGCTGTCTTTCAGCTTCTTGACCGCGTCGGAGGCCGCGTCGACCGCGGGATCGATGATGTCGGTGACGCGGAAGACGATCACTTCGCTGCCGCCGCTCACGGGCGTCTGTCCGACGCCGTCCTTGGCGGTGCGGAAGGCGGCCGCCACGACGGTGCCGGGCACGCCGGCGGGCGAGTCGTCGCGCTTGAAACCGGGTGCGGTCTCGACCTTGGCGCCGATCGCTGCGGCTTCATCGGCGAGCTTGCCGCCCGCTTGGAGCTTCTGCACCATCTCGGTCGCCTTGGTCTTCAGCTTGGCCGCGATCTGGTCCTGGCGCCAGCGGGCCTCGACCTGGTCGCGGACCTCGTCGAGATTGCGATCACGCGAGGGCGTGATGGCGAGCACGTCGTACCAGACATAGCCGCCCTTGAACGAGATCGCGTCGTTGTCGACGCCGACGTCGGTGTTGAAGGCCTGCGACACCACGTCGAGGCCCTGCGGGACGTTGGCGACCGGCTGGCCGTTCGGGGCGCGGCCGGAACGGTCGACGGCGTCGATGGTCACGGCGGTGAGGCCGAGCTTCTGCGCCGCGTCGATCACGCTGGAGCCGCCGCCGCGTTCGTCTTCCATCTTGTCGCGGAGATCGGCGACCTTGACGCGCGCGCGCTCGGTCGCGATCTCGCGCTTGATGTCGCCGACGAGGCTGGCGTAGTTCGCCTCGACGCCCGGCTCGATCTTGTCGACCTTGACGATCGCGGTGCCGAGACGGCCCTGGATCGGCTGGCTGATCTCGCCCGCGGCAAGCGCGAAGGCGGCGTCGCCAACCGCCGGGTCGAGCGACGATTTGGTCACGAGCCCAAGATCGACGTCGGAGGCGCTCAGTCCGCGCTCCTTGCCGAGATCCTCGAACGACATTCCGCCGGCGAGGCGCTCGCGTGCGGTCTGCGCCTCGGCCGCGTTGGGGAACACGATCTGGTGGATCTGGCGCTTCTCCGGCGTGCCGAGCCGGTCCTTGCGCTGTTCGAACACCTTCTTCGCGTCCTCGTCGGAGACCTCGGTCCATTTGCCGATCTCTTCCGGCGAGATCACGACGAAGGCGATCTTGCGATATTCGGGCGCGCGGAACTGGACCTTGTGATCCTCGAAATAGGTGGCGAGCGCCTCGGGCGAGGGCGCATCGATGGTGCCGGCCTGGGCTGCGTCGAGCCTGACGAACTCGATGGCGCGCTGCTCGTTTTGGAAGCGCGACAGCACGTCGATCATCGCCTTCGGCGGCTCGAGGCCGGCGCCGATCGTGCCGGTGAGCTGCCGGCGCAGCGACACCTTGCGCTGGTCGGAGACGTAGCGCTGCTCGGTATAGCCGAAGTTGCGGATCACGGCCTGGAAGCGGTTCGGATCGAAGCTGCCGCCGACGCCCTTGAAGTTGGGGTCGTTCATGATGACCTGGCGGATCTGGTCGTCGGACTGGCCGAGCCCGAGCCGGCGCGCCTCTTCGTCGAGGGCTGCTTCCGCGATCGTCTGCTGGAGCACCTGACGGTCGAGGCCGAAGGCGCGGGCCTGATCAGGCGTCAGCGGACGGCCGAACTGGCGGCTGATCTGTTGCAGGCGGTCGGTATAGATCTGGCGGAACTCGTTCAGCGAAATCTCGGTGCGGCCGATCTTGGCCACCGTGGACTGCCCGAAGCCCTTGAAGATGTCGGCGATGCCCCAAATGCCGAAACTGACGATCAACACGCCCATCACCACGGCCATAATGGTCTTGCCGAGCCAGTTTGATGAGGCCTTGCGCATTCCTCGAAGCATTTGGTCCAACTTGTTTGGCAGGAGGGGAACGGGAGCGCGTCTTAATGCAGATTCCGCAAAAGCGCGTCACCAAATTGATCAATCATCATAAAGTGGCGGCTTTCCCCCCGCAACCTCAGGTCACGCGGCCTCACGAAGCTGCGGTTAAAAGCCCTTAGGTCTCTGGAACTGCCACAGCAGCTCTGCTAGCGCATGCACAAACCCCTTTTTGCTGGAAATTGACATGACCGACGCCATCCGACCACTGATCGCCGGCAACTGGAAAATGAACGGGCTGAAGGCCTCCGCTGCCGAATTCGACGCCATGCTCAATGGCGCGGCAGAGGTGGCGGCCAAGGCCGATCTGCTGGTCTGCCCGCCGGCGACCCTGATCGCGGCCTTTGCCGACAAGGCACGCGGCAAGAAGGTCGCGGTGGGGGCCCAGGATTGCCACCCCAAGGCCTCCGGCGCCCATACCGGCGACATCGCCGCCGAAATGCTGGCGGATGCGGGTGCGACCGCCATCATCGTTGGCCATTCCGAGCGCCGCGCCGACCATGGCGAGGGCGATGCCTTGGTGCGGCAAAAGGCGGAAGCCGCCTGGCGGGCCGGGGTGACGGCGATCGTCTGCATCGGCGAGACGCAAGCCCAGCGCGATGCCGGCCAGACCCTGCACATCCTGCGCGGCCAGCTCGACGGCTCGGTGCCGGACGGCTCGACCGCGGCCAACCTGGTCGTCGCCTATGAGCCAGTCTGGGCCATCGGCACCGGCCTGACCCCCACGGCCCAGGATGTCGAGCAGATTCATGGGTTTATCCGGGAACTCCTGACCTCCCGGTTTAGGGCGGACGGCGCCAAGATGCGGATCCTCTATGGCGGCTCGGTCAAGCCGTCGAACGCGGCCGAGCTGATGGCGGTGAAGAACGTCAACGGCGCGCTGGTCGGTGGCGCCAGCCTCAAGGCGACCGATTTCCTTGCGATCGCCAAGGGCTGTCCCTAGCTAAACCAAACCGTTGGTCCGGACCCGATCGGGGGTGGCAATGCCGTTTCCGATCGTGTAACACCGCGCAACTTCAGGAAAACCCGCGAAGCGCGATCGGCCGCCGTCTCGGCGCTGTCGGCTTGTGACGGAAGGGCACTATGCAGACTGTTGTCATCGTCATCCATCTCATGATCGTCGCCGTCATGATCGGCGCCGTCCTGCTCCAGAAGTCGGAAGGCGGCGGCCTCGGCATGGGCGGAGGCGCGGGCTTCATGTCGAGCCGCGGCACCGCGAATCTGTTGTCGCGGACGACTGCGATCCTCGCCGCCGGCTTCTTCCTGACCAGCCTGTTCCTGTCCTGGTACGCCGGATACAACCGTGCGCCTTCGTCGATCATTGGCCAGCCGGCATCGCAGGGCCAGCCGGCCGGCGGGTCGCCGATCGCGCCGCCGACCTCGGGGGGCATCCTGGATTCGCTGAAGAAGGCCGACGAGCAGCAGGCCCCGGCAGCGCCGAGCGGCCCGCAGGTACCTCGTTCGCAATAAAGCAGGGGGGCCATGCAGCGCGGCTTCTACCGTCCTGCATCAACAATCCCCATCAAGGTACTGTCACCACTCTTCGTTCCGGTTCACCCACAGGCCCGCAAAATCTTTGGGGCGGAATACGAATCGCTTTGGCGAATCGAATTCGAGGGATTAGAGGTTAAGTCCCATGGCGCGGTACATATTCATCACCGGCGGCGTGGTTTCTTCGCTCGGCAAGGGTCTGGCTTCAGCGGCACTCGGTGCGCTGTTGCAGGCCCGGGGCTACAAGGTCCGCCTCCGTAAGCTCGACCCCTATCTCAACCTCGATCCCGGAACGATGTCGCCGTATCAGCACGGCGAAGTGTTCGTGACCGATGACGGCGCGGAGACCGATCTCGATCTCGGTCACTACGAGCGCTTCACCGGGCGGCCGGCGACCAAGGCCGACAACATCACGACGGGGCGCATCTACCAGGACATCATCACCAAGGAGCGCCGCGGCGATTATCTCGGTGCGACCATCCAGGTGGTTCCGCACGTCACCAACGCCATCAAGGAATTCGTCCTCGACGGCAATGACGATTACGACTTCGTGCTGGTCGAGATCGGCGGCACCGTCGGCGACATCGAGGGCCTGCCGTTCTTCGAGGCGATCCGCCAGCTCAAGAACGAGCTGCCGCGCGATCATGCCGTTTACATCCATCTCACGCTGCTGCCCTACATTCCGAGCGCTGGCGAATTGAAGACGAAGCCGACGCAGCACTCGGTGAAGGAGCTGCGCTCGATCGGCATTCAGCCGGACATCCTGCTCTGCCGCACCGACCGCGAGATCCCGAAGGAAGAGCGGCGCAAGCTCGGGCTGTTCTGCAATGTGCGTGAAAGCGCGGTGATCGAGGCGCGCGACGTCGACAACATCTATGCTGTCCCTGAGGCCTACCACAATGCGGGCCTCGACGACGAAGTGCTCGCCGCTTTCGGCATCGCCTCGCGGATTCCGCCGGAGCTGCGGAGCTGGCAGCAGATCAACGAGCGCGTGCGCAATCCCGAAGGCAACGTCACCATCGCCATCGTCGGCAAATACACCGGCATGAAGGATGCGTATAAGTCGCTGATCGAGGCGCTCTCGCATGGCGGCATCGCCAACAAGGTGAAGGTCAATCTCGACTGGATCGAGAGCGAGATCTTCGAGAAGGAAGATCCCGCGCCGTTCCTCGAGCACGTCAACGGCATCCTGGTGCCCGGTGGATTCGGCCAGCGCGGCGCGGAAGGCAAGATCCGTGCGGCGCAGTTCGCGCGCGAGCGTGACGTGCCGTATTTCGGCATCTGCTTCGGCATGCAGATGGCGGTGATCGAGGCCGCGCGCAATCTCGTCGGCATCGAGGACGCCAACTCCACCGAATTCGGCCCGACCAAAGAGCCCTTGGTCGGCCTGATGACGGAGTGGCTGCGCGGCAACGAGCTCGAGAAGCGCTCGCAGGCCGGCGATCTCGGCGGCACGATGCGGCTCGGTGCCTATCCGGCGGCGCTCAACCGCGGCAGCCGCGTCTCGCAGGTCTATGGCGGCGCGACCGAGATCTCCGAACGCCACCGCCACCGCTACGAAGTGAACACCGCGTACAAGGACCGTCTCGAGCAGCACGGCCTGAAATTCTCAGGGCTGTCGCCCGACGGCGTCCTGCCGGAGATCGTCGAATACGAGGATCACCCCTGGTTCATCGGCGTCCAGTTCCATCCCGAGCTGAAGTCGCGGCCCTTTGAGCCTCATCCTCTCTTCGCCTCGTTCATTCAGGCGGCGATGGTGCAGAGCCGGCTGGTCTGATGGCTCAGCGCGCGGCGGGTTAGCCGTGCGCGTGATGGATCGGCTCCAACGCGACTCGCGTCGAGGGGGCCGGCGCAAGCGATCCCGTGACCAGCTTCATCTGCGGCCGCCGTGTCAGCTTGTAGACGGCGGCCGGCGGCACGTTCAGCAGGGCGCGATCGACCAGGGTGGCGCGTAAGCCGAGCCGATCGAGAATCGGCCGCGGTACCGGGCAGCTCATGCCGTAGGTGAACTGGTAGAAGGCACCGCCGGGGCGGACGTAGCTGAAAGCGCCGCCGACGATGGAGACGACCTTGCGCGTCGACATGTTGAGCAGCGGCAGGCCGCTCACGACCGCGCCGACCGGCGTGCCGTCATAGAGGCGCTCCGTGGTCAGCCGCCCCGCATCCATCCACAAGACGCGCGCGTTGGGAAAGCGCAATTGCAGGAGCTTCATGAAGTCGGAGCCGTATTCGATCAGCGTGAGGTCCTGCTGGCGCACGCCGCGTTTCAGGAGCTTGTAGGTGAATGCGCCGGTGCCGGGACCGAGCTCGAGGATCGGGCCGCTCGATGCGGAGATCTCCCGCGTGATCAGATCGGCGAGCGCCGCGCCTGATGGCGCGATCGCGCCGACCCGACGCGGGGCCGACATCCAGGACAGGAAGAAGGAGAGGAAATCGTTGGGCATGCGCACTCCGGCATCTTGGTTGCACCTCGAAAGATCAGGGATGAGGCGGATGCAGTGTCACGGCCGTGCATTGCGACAGCATTGCGCTGCGAGAGGCGCAGTCGGATTGATTCAACCCTGCGGGATTGGGCGCAGCGTTATTCTGAAACAGGCGCCGCCATCCGGCCCGTCCGTGACCGAGACGTGGCCGCCATGCAGGTGCACGATCTCGCGCACCATGTTGAGGCCGAGGCCGGCGCCGCGATCGAGCGGCGTCAGCCGATAGAACGGCTCGAAGATCTGCTCGCGTTGTTCGGCGGGAATGCCGGCACCTTCGTCCGTGACTTCGATGCTCGCGGGTCTGCTGACGCGAATGCCGATGGTGCCGCGGCGAGGGCCGTGCTGAATCGCATTTTGCACGAGGTTGGTCAGCGCGCGTTCCAACGCGGCCGCGTCACCGATCGTCTCGATCGGCGTTGTGGGTGCATCGAGCGCCAGCTCGTAGCCGGCCGCAATCGCGAGCGGCGCGAGGTCGGCAGCCGCGCCTTGAGCGACCCGGACGAGATCGACGCGCGCGAACGGATGGCCGCAGCGGTCGAGCCGCTGAATGTCCAGCAACTGCTCGGCAAGCGTCGCCAGCCGCGCGGCATCTTCCAGCAGCCGGGTCTTGTCCGGCCCCGGGGCAAGCGACTCCAGGCGCGTGTTGAGGATCGCAATCGGCGTGCGCAGCTCGTGTGCCGCGTCGGCGACGAAACGCTTGTGGCGGGCATAGCCCTGGTCGAGCCGCGCCAGCGCGTCATTGACCGCGGTCACGAGCGGTACGACCTCCAGCGGAATTCTCTCCACCGACAGGCGCGCGCCGCGCTGGTGGATGTCGATGCGACGCGCCTGGTCCGCGGTCGTATCAAGTCCTCTGAAGGCGCGCTGCACGATCACCGGTGTCGCGATGAAGGTCGCGGTTCCCATCAGAAGCAGGCCAGGCAGCGCGATGCCCAGGAATGCAAGCGATGTCATGACCAGCGCCTTGGCGCCGGTCAGCCGGCCCTGCGTCGCCGTGATGACCTGCACATTGCCGGCCTCGGTGTCGACCCGCTTCAGCCGCGCCGCCGGCTTGCGCGGATCGTCCTCGAACAACTGCCAGCCGAGCCGCGCCTGGCTAATCTGGTCGAGGCCGCCGCCGATCGCGGCGAATTCGGCCGGCACGGCACCTTCGGCGAGCGAATGTCCCTGCCGGTCGCGGACCAGGAACCAGAGGTCTGGTGTCTCGCTACGCAATTGTTTGAGCTCGGGCGTCGGCCGCACGGTCAGGCCGCCCTGTGCGTCGCGCGCGAGTGCGCGCTGCACGACGTCGATCACACGATCCTCGTCGCGCTCGGCGAGCACAAATCCTGACGCGCACAGCGCCCCGACGACGACGGCAACCAGTGCCAGGAGCAGCGCGGCCTGGAGCGAGAGCAGGCGCCAGCTCAGGCGCGAGCGCAGGCAATAGGGATCGTCGTGCCTGCTCATGGCAGCTTCTTCAGGAGATAGCCGACGCCGCGAATGCCGTGGATTTCGATGCCGGCATCCGCCTCGGCGAGCTTGCGGCGCAGCCGCGAAATATGCGTGTCCAGCGCGTTCGACTGGATCTCGTCGTCGAAATTGTAGACGGCCTCTTCCAGCGCCGAGCGTAGCACGGTGCGGCCGAGGCGGCGGATCAGCGCCTCGAGCACCAACAGCTCGCGACGCGGCAGCTCGAACGGCTGGCCGTCGATGCTCGCCTCGCGATGGCCGACATCGAAGGCGAGGCGGCCCGCACGGATGACATCCGGCGTAAGTCCCGCGGGGCGCCGCATCACGGCGCGCAGGCGCGCCAGCAGCTCCTCGACCGCGAACGGCTTGGCCAGATAATCGTCGGCACCGCTGTCGAGCCCGGCGATCCGGTCGGCGAGCTCGCCGCGCGCGGTCAGGACGATGATCGGCACGCCGTCCGCGCGCGCCCGGAGCTTCGGAATCAGTGCAAGGCCGTCGCCGTCGGGGAGTTGGCGGTCGAGCAGGACCGCGACATGGACGTCGGCGGAAATGGCCTCTTCCGCCTCGGCAAGGGTAGGAGCATGGTCTACCACCATGTCGTAGCGCTTCAGCGCTGACGCCAGCGCGCCGGCCATCTCCGCCTCATCCTCGACAAGCAAAATCCGCATGATCCGGCACCTGGGCTTCAACCAAAGCCATTCTAGCGGCCCGATCATTGCGGCAGCATTGCGGGAGCCCGACGTGGTGCGTCGTCGAAGGCTGTCTAGCCATGCGCGAAACGCCACCGGGGTGGCCGGGCAGGGCTCAAGACATGGTCATGGCCAGCCGTTATAACCGCCCGATCTGTTCGGGGAGGAAGCAAGAATGATCTATGAAATGCGCGTCTATCGCTGCGTGCCCGGCCGCTTGCCGGCGCTCTTGAAGCGGTTCGAGACGGCGACGCTGAAGATCTGGGAAAAGCACGGCATCCGCCAGGCTGGATTCTTCACCACGCTGATCGGTGAATCCAGCCAGGAGCTGACCTATTTCCTCGCCTGGGAGTCACTCGCCGAGCGCGAGAAGAAGTGGGGCGCGTTCGTGACCGATCCGGACTGGCACGAGGCGCGGGCGAAGTCGGAGGCGGACGGCCAGATCGTCGGCAATATCGTCAGCCAGCTCCTGACGCCGACCGCTTTCTCGGCGGTGAAATAGCGCCGGCGGCGCCCGCGGAACTTCGGCGCAACCCTGATATTCTGACAGCCCGGGCCGAATGGGGTTGATCCGACCCCGATGGCGGCTATGGTCGCGCGGAAACGAGGGATTTGCCTTGAGCTCTTCGACGTCAGCGGCGCCGGTTGTCACCATCGGTACGGTCAAGTTCGGCAATGATCTGCCGATCTCGATCATTGCAGGGCCCTGCCAGCTCGAAAGCCGCCAGCATGCGTTGGAGGTGGCCTCCGCGCTGAAGGAGATCGCCGCGCGGCTGAACGTCGGCCTCGTCTACAAGACGTCGTTCGACAAGGCCAACCGCACCAGCGCGTCGGCGGCGCGCGGGCTCGGGCTCGCGCAGTCGCTGCCAATCTTCGCGGAGATCCGATCCTCGCTCGGCCTGCCGGTGCTGACCGACGTGCACGAGGCCACGCAATGCGCAGAGGTTGCGCAGGCCGTGGACATCCTGCAGATCCCCGCCTTCCTGTGCCGGCAGACCGATCTGCTGCTGGCGGCGGCCGCGACCGGCAAGGTCGTCAACGTCAAGAAGGGCCAGTTCCTGGCGCCCTGGGACATGGCGAACGTTGTCGCCAAGATCACGAGCGCGAACAATCCGAACGTGCTCGTCACCGAGCGCGGCGCCTCCTTCGGCTACAACACGCTGGTCTCCGACATGCGCGCGCTGCCGATCCTGGCGCGCACCACCGGCGCGCCCGTGATCTTCGACGCCACCCATTCGGTGCAGCAGCCGGGCGGGAAGGGGACGTCCTCCGGCGGCGAGCGCGAATTCGTGCCGGTACTTGCGCGCGCGGCGGTCGCGGTCGGCGTCGCCGGCGTCTTCATCGAGACCCATCCCGATCCCGATAGCGCGCCTTCCGACGGCCCCAACATGGTGCCGCTGCGCGAGTTCGAAGGGCTGATCCGCAGGCTGATGGCGTTCGACGCGCTCGCAAAGAATCCGCGCTGATGCGCAAGGCGAGGCGCGGCTGCACGATCACGGTCTGCCGGCCGCGCTCTACGTCATCTCCGGCGCGAGCTTCGCCGCCGCGCTGTCGGCGCGCGCGCTCGATCCGGTGCTGCCGCATGTCGCCGAGGATTTTGGCGTCAGCATCGCGACCGCCGCGGGCTTTGCCGCGGTGTTCGCTTTCACCTTCTCGATCATCCAGCCGATCGTCGGCGCGGCCGCCGACCTGTTCGGCAAGACGCGGCTGATGATCGGCTGCCTCGCGCTGCTCGGGCTTGCCAATATTCTCGGCGCGCTCTCGACCTCGTTCTCGGTTCTGTTTGCGACCCGCGTCCTTGCCGGCATCGGCTCGGGCGGCGTGTTTCCGGTGGCGCTCAGCCTGACCAGCGACCTGGTCGGTCCGGAGAAGCGACAGGTCGCGATCAGCCGCACGCTCGCCGGCGCCATGACCGGCAATCTGCTCGGTGCCTCGGCCTCGGGCCTGATCGGCGACTTCCTCGGCTGGCGCGGCGTGCTGGCGGTGCTCGGCGTGCTCGTGATCGTTGCCTCGATCGCGGTTGCCGCCGGCTTTCGCGGCGCCAAGGTCAAGCATCCGCCGAAGACGAGCCTGTCGGCGCTGAGGGCCGGCTATCGCACCATCTTCACCAACCCCAATGCCTATGTGTGCTATTCGGCGGTGTTCGTCGAAGGCTGCTGCGTGCTCGGCCTGTTTCCCTATATCGCCTCGTTCCTGTTCGAGCTCGGCCAGACCTCGCTCTCGATCGCCGGCATCGTCATCGCGGGCTTCGCGGTCGGCGGCCTGTTCTACACGCTGACGGTGTCGCGCCTGTTGCCGTGGCTCGGCATGAAGGGAATGATGATCGCGGGCATGACGCTGGTGGCCTCGCAGCTCGTCGCTGTGGCCTTCGGTCCGCGCTGGGAAGTGCAGGCGCTGAACCTCGTCGTCATGGGCTGGGGCTTCTACATCGCCCATGGCTGCCTCCAGGTGTTCGCCAGCGAGCTCTCGGTCGAGGCGCGCGCCACCGCGCTGTCGCTCCATTCGTTCTTCTTCTTCATGGGTCAGACGGTCGGGCCGCTCGCCTACGGCTTCGGCCTCCAGCACGGCGGCAAGATGCCGACGCTGTTCGCAAGCGCCGCGATCATGGTGGTCCTCGGCATCATCTGCGCCCGGTTGCTCAAGCCGCGTGCACCATCCGACGCGCGCTGAGGTTCTATTCGGTCCCTGAAAGGGGCGCGCCCCACCACGACACCGTCGGCCCCGTATACATGGCACACGAATTGCTTTGATTCTGGGCAAATCGAGGTGCGAGACCGTGGACGCCCAGCCCACCCGTTTGCCCAGCGTAGCCGGCGCGACCCGGTCGGCCGGATATCCCACCAGGCCGCCACTGCGGCGTTTCCTGACCGATTGCTACGAGGAATTCAGGAGCGACGGTTCGGGCGAGCTTGCCGATTACATCCCCGAGCTGAAGCGCGCCAACCCCGATCATTTCGGCATCGCGCTCGTCACCATCGACGGCTATGTCTACGAGGTCGGCGACAGCGCGGTGCCGTTCACGATCCAGTCGGTCTCGAAGGCCTTCGTGTTCGCACTGGCGCTGGAGACGGTGGGCGAGGAGCGCGTCTCGGCCACCATCGGCGTCGAGCCGAGCGGCGAGGCCTTCAATTCGATCCGGCTCACCAACGACAACCGTCCCTTCAACCCCATGGTCAATGCCGGTGCGATTGCCTGCTCGGGCCTGATCTACGAGGTGGACGGCAAGGGCGCTTTCGAACGCGTCCGCTCCAAACTCAGCGAGTTCGCCGGGCGCGAGCTCGGCGTCGACGAGGCCGTGCATGCCTCGGAGACCGCGACCGGCAACCGCAACCGCGCGATCGCGTGGCTGCTCCGCAACTACGCGGTGCTGCCGGACGACGTCGACGCCGTGCTCGACGTCTATTTCCGCCAATGCGCGATCCTGGTGACGGCGCGCGACCTGGCGGTGATGGCGGCAACTCTCGCCAACCGCGGCATCAATCCGGTGACGGGCGCGCAGGTGATCACGCCGCACATCGTCGCCCGCACGCTGTCGGTAATGACGAGCTCGGGCATGTACGACTATGCGGGCGAGTGGACCTATCGCGTCGGCATCCCCGCCAAGAGCGGCGTCGGCGGCGGCATCGTCGCGGCGCTGCCCTCGCAACTGGGACTGGGCACCTTCTCGCCGCTGCTCGACAATCACTTCAACAGCGTGCGCGGCCTGAAGGTCTGCGAGGCGCTGTCGGCGCGGTTCGATCTGCACATGCTCAACCGCAATGCCGACGTCCGCACCAGCATCATGGCGGACTACGACGTCTACGGCATCTCCTCGCGCCGCAGTCGCCAGCCGCACGAGCAGCAGATCCTCGACGAGCGTCACAGCGACATCCGAATCCTCGAGCTCGTCGGCGCGCTGAATTTCGGCACCATCGATTACGTCACGCGAAGACTCAGCAGTGAGCCGCCGAACGCGCCGCTATTGATCATCGATTTCCGCCGCGTGCCCGACATCACCGCGGCCGGTGCGGAGCTCCTGGGCGAGACGCTGACGGCGCTCGGCAATGCCGGCGTCACCGCGATTCTGTCCGGCCTCGAGGAGACCTCCGCGGTCTGGGCCGCGATCTCCGCGCGCATGGGGGATCCGCGACGGCTGCGTCGCTTCGCGCTGCTCGACGATGCCATCGAATGGGCCGAGGACCAGGTGATCTACCGCTTCGGCGGCTTCACCGACGTGAAGGAGAGCGCGCATCTCGGCGAGCAGGCGCTGCTGGCCGAGCTCGACGCGGACGAGATCGCCGCGATCGTGAAACTATCGACCACGCGCCACTACGCCGCCGGCCAGCGCATCATCGCCGCCGGCGAGCCCGCCAATTCGCTGTTCTTTCTCCAGAGTGGCATGGTCAGCGTGAAGCTGCGGAGCGGGGTGCGGCTGGCCTCGCTCGGTCCCGGCATGGAGTTCGGCGAGATGGCGATCCTGGAGAGAACCCGCAGCGCCGACGTGTTTGCCGATACGCCAGTTGCCTGCCTCGAACTGCCGCTCGACCGCTTTGCCGACTACCGCCGCCTGCACCCGGAGACGTCGCTGAAGATCATGCGCAACCTCGCCGCGATCCTGGCGCGGCGGCTGGTTCTCGCGAATGCCAAGGTGGATCTGCTGAGCGCGTATTAGGGGGCGGGGCCTCCCTAATTCGCACCACCAGCGGGGATCGGCTCCATGCCGCTCGCAATGATCGTGTCGCGGGCGGCGGGGGAGGCGAGGAACTTGATCAAGGCCCGGCCAGCATCGGGCTCTTTCGAAACGGTCGCGATGCCGGCTGAGAAGATCGTGATCTTCTGCAATTCGCTCGGCAGCGGTCCGACGATATCGATGCCCTGCACCGGCTTCAGCTCGCTGATCTGCTGAAAGCCCAGTTCGGCCTCACCATGTGCGACGATCTCGCCGACCGGCGTGGCCGGGATCTTGCGCGCCTTGTCCTTCATGACATCGGCAATGCCGAGCTTGTCGAACATCTCGGTCGAGACGTAGACGCCGCTGGCGCTATCCGAGTAAGCGATTGTCTTCGCCGCCAGCAGCGCACGCTTGACGGCTTCCACCGAGCTGATGTCCGGCTTCGGCGCGCCCGACTTCACGGCAATCCCGATCGGCGATCTGGTCAGATCGACCTGGCTGCCGGCAACGACCTTACCCTTGCCGGCGAGGTCGGTGAGGGCATAGCCCACCATGATCAGGACATCGGCCGGCTCGCCCCGCTCCAGCCGGACCGGGATCGCATTGGTGGTGGTGCCCATCGACGGCCCGAACGCCGTCAGCACCTTGTGACCGGTGGCTTTCTCGAACTCCGGCACGAGCGCCTGATAGGCAGCCGTCAGTCCGCCGGAAATCATCACCCGGACCTCGGCAGCGTCGGACGCGCCAGTCAGCCACAGGAGGCCCAAAAGGCCCAAGGAAAGGTTCAAGGCAAGGTTACGGAATGTTGCTGATGTCGATTTCATTGTCGTTCGTGTCCAACTAACCCCTGCCGCGATAGGGCGCGACGCCTTGCTCCGGGACCCACAGGCCCTTCGGCACCCGGCCGGTCTGCCAGAACACGTCGATCGGGATGCCGCCGCGCGGATACCAGTAGCCGCCGATGCGGAGCCATTTCGGCTTGATCTCCGAGGCGATGCGCTTGCCGATCATCACGGTGCAATCCTCGTGGAAGGCGCCGTGATTGCGGAAGCTCGCGATGTAGAGTTTCAGCGATTTCGACTCCAGCAGCCACGGGCCGGGCGCGTAGTCGATCATCAGATGCGCGAAATCCGGTTGTCCCGTGACCGGGCACAGCGAGGTGAATTCCGGCACGGTGAAGCGCACCAGATAGTCGGTGCCCTTTTGCGGATTGGGCACGCGGTCGAGCTGGGCTTCTTCCGGTGTGTGCGGCCATTCGACCGCGCGGCCGAGCTGGAGGGATTTTTTCGCCATCGTCGTCACATCCTTTTGCGGATGCCGGGATGGACGCAATTGGAGCTGCCGTCAACCAGTGGCGATGGTCTGGATCATGACGATCCGGTCGTTGCCGGACTCGCAGCCCCAGAGCTCGCCCGGCCTGCCGTCGAGCTGGCGGACATTGGCATTTGGCTTGTCGCTGGCGAAGACGTTGAACCGCTCGGTCGCGGGATCGAAGCGGACGATGGCATTGGCGGAGAAATCGGTCAGCCAGACCTTGTCCTTGTCATCGACATAAACCGCGTAGGTGCGGGGACGCTCGCCCGGCAGCTTCCAGGTCTTCCAGGAGCCGTCAGCGGGATCGTGCACCGACACATGGCCGCTGTTCCACTCGCTGACCCAGATCCGGCTCTTCGAATCCGACCAGACGCGCCGCGATCCCTGGCTCGGCGTCGGCGGCTCGACCACATTGGCGTTGCCGGTCGCAAGATCGATCTTCGCGATATAGCTGCCGGCGAGCGAGGCGTACCAGACGTCGCCCTTGGGCGTCACCGTTATGCCATAGGGGCCGACGCCCTTGGGCGCCCGGAACACGCTCATCTCGCCCGACTTGGGCGCAAGCCTGCCGTAATAGCCGGACTGGCCGGTGAACCAGTAGGTGCCGTCCTTGCCGAACACGCCGGTATTGAGATTGGCGGAGGCGAATTTTTCGGGCAGGCGGAACAGCGTGACCTTGAGGTCCTTGGGGTCCACCCGCGCGATCGCGTTCTGGCCGCCCTCGGTGATCCAGGGCGCGCCATCGGGGCCGATCGTCACGCCATGCGGCGCAGCGCCCTGGCCGAGGCTGACGGTCTTGAAGGTGCCATCCTTCGGATCGAGCCTGCCGAGCATGCCCTTGCCCTGCGCGGTGAACCAGACCGTGCCGTCGGGAGCCGGGGCGAGGTCGTGCAGGCCGATCCCGGCATTGATGGGGAAATATTTTGTCCGGAACGGGCCTTCCTGCGCAAAAGATGGGCGAACGGCGAGGAGGGCGGCGCTGGAGCCGAGAAACTGGCGGCGATTCATGGCGTTACCCCGACTGCTTCAGATTGAGGTTGGACGCGCGGACCAGATGCCGTCAAGTTTAGTCCTGGGCACATCGCGCGTCAGTCGAAGGACGCCGTCCAAGCGTTCACATTTGCTTGCGCTCCGTGTAAGACCCGCGGCGAACCGATCAAATCTAACGAACGGAAGTGCAACATCATGACCGCCATCATCGACATCATCGGCCGCGAAATCCTCGACAGCCGTGGCAATCCCACCGTCGAGGTCGACGTCATGCTGGAAGATGGCGCGCTCGGCCGCGCCGCGGTGCCATCAGGCGCCTCCACCGGCGCCCATGAGGCGGTGGAACTGCGCGACGGCGACAAGGCCCGCTACCTCGGCAAGGGCGTCACCAAGGCGGTCGGCGCCGTCAACGGCGAGATCTTCGAGGCCTTGAGCGGCCTCGATGTCGAGCAGCAGGCGCAGATCGACCAGATCATGATCGATCTCGACGGCACACCGAACAAGAGCCGGCTCGGCGCCAACGCCATCCTCGGCGTCTCGCTCGCCTGCGCCAAGGCGGCCGCGAACTCGCTCGACATGCCGCTCTACCGTTACGTCGGCGGCACCTCGGCGCGGCTGTTGCCGGTGCCGATGATGAACATCATCAATGGCGGCGTGCATGCCGACAACCCGATCGACTTCCAGGAGTTCATGATCCTGCCGGTCGGCGCGTCGAGCTTTGCCGAGGGCCTGCGTTACGGCGCGGAGGTTTTCCACACGCTGAAGTCGGAGCTGAAGAAGGCCGGCCACAACACCAATGTCGGCGACGAGGGCGGCTTTGCCCCGAACCTGCCGTCGGCGGACGCCGCGCTCGAATTCGTCATGAACGCGATCGGCAAGGCCGGTTTCAAGGCGGGCAGCGACATCGTGATCGGCCTCGACTGCGCCTCGACCGAGTTCTTTAAGGGCGGCAAATACGTCTATGAAGGCGAGGGCAAGACCCGTTCGATCTCCGAGCAGGCCAAGTACCTTGCAGACCTGGTTGCGCGTTATCCGATCGTGACCATCGAGGACGGCATGTCGGAAGACGACATGGACGGCTGGAAGGAGCTCACCGATCTCATCGGCAGGAAGTGCCAGCTCGTCGGCGACGATCTCTTCGTCACCAACGTCAAGCGCCTCGCCGAAGGCATCAAGGCGGGCCGGGCCAACTCGATCCTGATCAAGGTCAACCAGATCGGCACGCTGACCGAGACGCTCGCCGCCGTCGAGATGGCGCACAAGGCCGGCTACACCTCCGTCATGTCGCACCGCTCCGGTGAGACCGAGGATTCCACCATCGCCGACCTCGCGGTGGCCACCAACTGCGGTCAGATCAAGACCGGCTCGCTGGCGCGTTCCGACCGCACCGCCAAATACAATCAGCTCCTGCGTATCGAGCAGCAGCTCGGCAAGCAGGCGCTCTACGGCGGCAAGGCGGCACTGAAGGCGCTGACATAAGCCAGCGCTTCGACAAGGACAGGGAGGATCGACATGAGCGATGGCAACACCGGACTGCAACTGCGTTCGCTGATCAAGGCGAGTGGCGAGCTCGAGATCTCGCTTCTCGACGTGCCGACCCCCGAGCCCGCCGAGGACGAGGTCGTCGTCCGCGTCGAGGCGGCGCCGATCAACCCGTCGGATCTCGGTCTGCTCGTCGGCGCCGCCGACATGAGCACGGCGAAGGCCTCCGGCACGAAGCAGGCGCCCGTCATCACCGCGAAAGTGCCTGACGGTGCGATGCGCGCGATGGGGGCGCGGCTCGACCAATCCCTGCCGGTCGGCAATGAAGGTGCCGGCGTCGTCATCAAGACCGGCTCGTCGGACGCTGCGAAGGCGCTGATGGGCAAGACGGTCGCGATGATCGGTGGCGCCATGTACTCGCAATACCGGACCCTGAAGGCGAGGGACTGCCAGCCATTGCCTGACGGCACGACGGCGGCGGAGGGCGCGTCCTGGTTCGTCAATCCGCTCACCGCGCTCGGCATGACCGAGACCATGCGGCGCGAAGGCCACAAGGCGCTGGTGCATACCGCGGCCGCCTCCAATCTCGGGCAGATGCTGAACAAGATCTGCATCAAGGACGGCATCCCGCTCGTCAACATCGTGCGCAGCAAGGAGCAGGCAGAGATCCTGAACAAGATCGGCGCCAAATACGTCGTCGACTCCAGCGTGCCGAGCTTCCTCGACGATCTCACGGCCGCGCTGGTCGAGACCGGCGCCACCATCGCGTTCGATGCCATCGGCGGCGGCAAGCTTGCCGGCGACATCCTCAACTGCATGGAAATCGCGATCAACAAGACCGCCAAGGAATACAGCCGCTACGGCTCCAGCGTGCACAAGCAGGTCTATGTCTACGGCGCGCTGGATATCCGTCCGATCGAATTGCCGCGCGGCTTCGGCATGGCCTGGGGCGTCGGCGGTTGGCTGCTGACCCCGTTCCTCCAGAAGATCGGTCCGGCCGACATCGGACGGCTGCGCCAGCGCGTCGTGAATGAATTGAAGACCACCTTCGCCAGCCACTACACCAAGGTGGTGTCGCTTCCCGAGGCGCTCGATCCCGCCAACATCGCGGTCTACGCCAAACGGGCCACCGGCGAAAAATTCCTCATCAACCCGAATAAGTCGTGACGAGCGACGGCGTCCAGGCCTGATCGAATCTATGCCTGGGCCGTGGGGCGAATGACGATCTCGCCGACGTCCACGCTATCCGGCTGCGCTATCGCGAAGGCCATCGCCTCCGCGATGGCGCTCGCCGGAATGGCCATCGCCTTCATGCTTGCCTGCCCTTGCTCCCGTAATGCGGAATCCGTCATGGACGACGGCAGTTCGGTGTCGACATAACCGGGGGAGATGGTCGTCACCCGAAGCGACGGGCCGGCCTCCTGACGAAGCCCTTCGGAAATCGCCCTGACGGCATTCTTCGACCCCGCATAGACGGCCATTGTCGGAACGATCTTGAGGCCGGCGGTCGACAGGGTGTTGACGAAATGGCCGAAGCCCTGACGACGAAAGACGGGCAGGGCCGCGGCGATCCCGTAGAGCACGCCCTTCACGTTCACGTCGATCATGTCGTCCCAGTCGTCGACCCTCAGATCGTCCAGGCGCGAAATCGGGGCAATCCCCGCATTGTTGATCAGGACGTCCAGCTTCCCGTATCGGTCCGTTGCCAGTCCGACGAGCCCGGCGACATCCTCGCGTTGCCTGACGTCGGTGACGAGGTACGACGCCTGTCCGCCCTTTGACGCGATGCCCGCGGCCAGCATCTCCAGCCGGTCGGCGCGCCGTGCGCCGAGGACCACGATGGCGCCACGTTCCGCGAGATGCCGGGCGGCGGCTGCGCCTATTCCGCTGCTGGCGCCCGTGATGGCGATGACTTTGCCTGCGATGCCCGTCATAGATGTTCCATGCAATTCGTTGCGAGATGAACTTCGCATCGGAAGCGAGGATGATCTATGCTCGAAGTGCTCGAAAATCGTCGAGATCGGATCAAGCCTTGGACAAACCCTCGGATAGGCACGAGACCTCGGGCAACACCTCGGACCCGCTGTCTCAGGTCTTCTCGCTCCTGAACGTTCGCGCTGCGCGTTGCACGAGGTTCGAGGCGGGTGGCAATTGGTCGTATCGGTTCCCGGCCAAACCCGCCCTGAAGTTCGGCGCGGTCATCCGAGGTGATTGCTGGATCGATTTCGGTGACGAGGCCCATCATCGGCTTGTCACCGGCGACTGCTTTCTTCTGGCCAATGCGCCAGCCTATGTTCTGGCCAACGACCAACGCCTTGCTCCCGATGACGGTATAGCGGCGTTCGATTGGACGCAGTCGGATGTCGCGCGTCACGTGGGCAGCGATACCGTTCTGCTTGCCGGCAGTTTCGGTTTCGAAGCGTCGGACGCCGGATTGCTGCTCGATGCGCTTCCTCGCTTTCTGCTCATACCGTCGCGCAGTCCGTCGGCCCCCATCATTCATTCCACGCTCGGGATTCTCGACCTTGAAATCAGGGGGACGGGAATCGGAGCCGCCGTACTCACCGACAGGCTTGCCGACGTCCTGCTCGTCCAGGTGCTCCGCGCGGCGCTGGATCAGAGTGCCGGCGAGGGTTTGGGATGGATCAACGCGCTGGTCGATGCCAGGATCGGCAAGGCCATCAGGCTGATGCACGAAGACGCCGCTCACCCCTGGACCCTGGAAGCATTGGCCGACGCGATCGCCATGTCGCGATCCGCGTTTTCGAAGCGGTTCAAGTCGCTGGTGGGGCTGGCGCCGCTCGACTACCTGCTTCGATGGCGAATGCGACTTGCACGCGATCAGCTGCGACGTGGAGCGACCGTTTCGGCAACGGCCGCGCAGCTTGGATACTCGTCGGAGAGCGCCTTCGGACATGCCTTCAAGCGAGTCTATGGCCATGCACCGAAGCGGTACTGGCGCGGACAGGCCACGGGCGAAAAATTCCCCAACGCCCCAAATAAATTGTCGTGATCTGCGACGGCACCTCACCGAAGGAAGGTCTTGCCTTCTGAGCGAAGCCGGGGATTATTCCGCCGCCATTGAAAGCGGAAAACCGCAAGGGCTCAGAAGGGGACCTCTCCATGACCGATCTCAATCGCCGTCATCTGCTCGCAGGCGCCGCCGCCATCGGTGCGGCGGCCGCCACCGGACTTCGACCGACCATTGCCAACGCCTCAGTGCCGCAAAGCGGGACGCAGGCACCCGGCTTCTATCGCTACAAGGTCGGCAGCTTCGAGTGCACCTCGATCAATGATGGCGCGCGCACCTTCCCGATGCCGGACAAGTTCGTTGTCAACGTCCCGAAGGAAGAAGCCGCAGCCGCCGGCGAGGCCGCCTACATGCCCAAAGGCATGGTCACGGTGCCGTTCAACCCGCAGCTCATCAATACCGGCTCCAAGCTGGTGCTGATCGACACAGGAAATGGAGTCGCCAACCTGGAGCCGAGCAAGGGTGCGGTCGGCCGTACGCTGCAGAACCTCCAGGCCGCCGGCGTCGATCCCAAGAGCATCGACGTCGTGCTGCTCTCGCATCTGCATCCCGACCACACCAACGGCATTCGCCTCGCCGACGGCGCGCTCGCATTCCCGAATGCGGAGATCATGGTGCCCGGCAAGGACTGGGAGTTCTGGACCAGCGAGGACAACGCCGCCAAGGCCGAGTCCAACGCGATGATGAAGAACTACTTCGCCAACGTGAAGAAGACCTTCGCCGGCCTCGAATCCAAGGTCACCAAGTACGAGTGGGGCAAGGAGGTCGCGCCCGGCATCACCTCGATCGCGACGCCCGGCCATACGCCCGGCCACACCTCGTTTGCGGTCGCGTCCGGCGATGCCAAGGTGTTGATCCAGTCCGATGTCACCAACATTCCGGAGTTCTTCCTGCGCAATCCGGACTGGCACGTGGTGTTCGACAACGACGCCGCGATGGCGCAGGAGACGCGCCACAAATTCTACGACATGGCGGCGGCCGAGAAGGCGACGGTGATCGGCTTCCACTTCACCTTCCCCTCGGTCGGCCATGTCGAGAAGGACGGCGCCAAGTATCGTCTGATCCCGTCGGCCTGGAATCCGACGATCTGATCCCGGTTGCGGAATTGCTCGAAACATCAGGCCGCCGCTGGGCAGCCTGATTGTTTTGGGTCGTAGCCCGGATGGAGCGAAGCGTAATCCGGGACCGGCGGAACTTGGGGGCACGACCCCGGATTGCGCTGCGCTCCATCCGGGCTACAGCCCTCAATGTCCCCTTTCGCGAAACTCAATGTTTCCAAATCGGACCGGTTCATGCACTTGCATCCATTGGTCCGGATCGCTTAAGTGCCGCCCGGCACTCCCGCTCAAGTTCTGAGGACACTCCATGGCCTACAATATCGTCGTGATCGCCGGCAGCCTGCGCAAGGACAGTTTTTCGCTGAAGATCGCCAATGCGCTCGCCAAGCTCGCGCCGGCCTCGCTCAAGCTCGAGGTCGTCACGCCGGCGGGTATCTCCTTCTTCAACCAGGACCTCGAGGGCGCGCCGCCCGCGGACTGGCTGGCCTTCCGCGACAAGCTCCAGAAGTCGGACGGCGTTCTGTTCGTCACCCCGGAATACAATCGCGCCATCCCGGGCGTCCTGAAGAACGCCATCGACGTCGCCTCGCGCCCCTATGGCAAGAGCTCGTTCAACGGCAAGCCGGTCGGCATCATCTCGAACTCGCCGGGTCCGCTCGGCGGCGTCAGCGCGGCCAAGACGCTCCAGAACATCCTGCCGGGCATTGCCGGCCCGATTATGCAGCAGCCCGAGATCTACCTAAACGCGGTTGGCGACGCCTTCGATGCGGAGGGCAATCTGACCAAGGACTCGCTGAAGGGCGTGCTGCAGGCCTACATCGACGCCTATGCGGCGCACGTCGCGAAGCACCACGGCTAAGGCCAAGCACTCTCCGTCATGGCCGGGCAAAAGCGCGAAGCGCGTCTTCGCGCTAGACGTCCCGGCCATCCACGACTTTGGACCGAGCGACGAAGAACGTGGATGCCCGGGACAAGCCCGGGCATGACGACTGGTGGTGGGGCTGCTTTAGCGCTCCCTTAACCAAACTCCCCCATCTTCCGAAGATGGTTTCCCGCGCGCGCCTCAAATCGATCCTGACCGGTCTCGCCCTCTACGCGATGGCGGCCGCCATCGTCGGCTATTTCGGCGTCAACGCCTATACCGGCAAATACGGCCTCAACGCCCGCCAGGAACTCGACCAGGAGATCATCGCGCTCACGAGCGAACTGGCCCAGCTCAAGCGCGAGCGCGCCAGGAGCGAGCAGCGCGTCTCGCTGCTGCGTTCCGCGAGGATCGATCCCGACATGCTGGACGAGCGGGCGCGCTTCCAGCTCGATTATGTCAATCCGCGCGATCTCGTTCGGATGATCCCGCCGAACTAGCGCTTGCGCGGGTTTCGAAACCGGTATCGAAAGCCGGCGCCGAGCCCGGCTGCCTCCTTCTCCATCACGCCAAAGTCGCAAGACCTCAGTCGCTTTGCCGCCTTGACGCAGCGGCGCCGGCGAGGGCATGGCTTGTGCGGCGCACTGCTCCCCAGGATTGACGGAGATCAATCAGGCCGCGCCGGCACGTCGTAGATTGCCACCCGGAGGAAACGGTGATGAATGGGTCAATGCCCCAGCATCACGCGGCTCGTGTCGAAGCCGCTATTGCATCAGGCCAGGCGGCTCGCTCCGCGCTCGTGGCCTCCTGGCGCCGTTCGTCCCGATTGCATCATCTCGACCCCTCCGGCCGGGGCCTGCCCCAGCGGCTGACCGACGCGGAACTCCGCGAGGCGCGCGAGCGTATCGCGCCGCTGCTCGCCGCTGCGCAAGGCGCGATGGACCGGCTCTACCAGGCGGTTGGCGCCGCCGGCTGCTGCGTGCTGCTGGCTGACGGCGAGGGGGTGCCGGTCGATCGTCGCGGCACGCCGGCGGACGACACCACCTTTCAATCGTGGGGGCTGTGGACCGGTGCGCTCTGGAGCGAGGAGCACGAGGGCACCAATGGCATCGGCACCTGTGTCGTCGAACAGCGGCCGCTGACGATCGATCGCGACCAGCACTTCTTCACGCGCAACACGCTGTTGAGCTGCACCGCCGTTCCGATCTACGACCACGAGGCGGCGTTTGCCGGCGTGCTCGACGTCTCCTCCTGCCGCGCCGACCGGACCGACGCGTTTTCCAATCTGATCGCGCTTGCGGCGGGCGAGGCGGCAAGGCGCATCGAGGCCGACTTGTTCCGCCGGGCTTTCGCCCATGCCCGCATCGTGCTGACGTACGCTGCGGACGGCCAGTGCAGCGGCCTCGTCGCGGTCGATGCGGACGACCTCGTGATCGGCGCGACCCGCTCCGCCCGGGTGGGACTGGGGCTCGCGCCCGGCCGGGCGTTGCGTCCTGTGCCCGCGGCCGATCTTCTTGGCGGCGATACGGCGCGCGACCACCTCGCAGGCGGTCAGCGTGCGGTGTTGCAGCGGGCGCTGCTGCGCGCGGGCGGCAATGTTTCGGCGGCCGCCAAAGCCCTCGGCGTCAGCCGCGCCACGCTGCACAGGAAGCTGAAGCGGTTCGAGCTGAACCACTGAGGGCCGCAGTCTCCTCAGCCGTCATTGCTGTCGATGTTCAATAATTCGCTGATTGGATCGGGGTGGCCTTGGTAGCGGCGAAGGCCTTGGGAGTTTGTCCTGCCAAGGCCTGATGGGGTCTGTGGTTGTTGTAGTAGACGAGGTACTCGAACAGTTCTTTGGCGAAGTGGTCGAGATGGTCGAAGGTCGCGCCTTCGATGACGTCCTCATCGAGGGTGCGCCAGAAGCGTTCGACTTTGCCATTGGTCTGCGGCCG
>NZ_AXAB01000030.1:0-116574 GCF_000472645.1 Bradyrhizobium sp. WSM2254
AAGGAACTCGGCTCCCGGGAGAGCACGGCATAAGCCGTCCAACCACTGCGCAGGGAAGGCCGAGTGATTGGCTACACCTGTATGCTGCTGTGCGGTTTCTTCTGCGTGTGCCTTTTGCGCAGCAGACCGCAGGTGCCAGCTGGCACCCGGCCTTCCCTGCGCCCTCTTGGCTTTGAGAGGGTGGAGAGACGAAGCAAAGCTCGGGCGAAATGAGCCGCGAAAACGGGAAGGCGTGTCTGCAACCACACGCTTGCCGTCATCGCCCGGCTTGACCGGGCGATCCAGTACGCCGAGACGGCGGTGATTGAATCGAGAAGCTGCGGCGTACTGGATTCCCCGCCTTCGCGGGGAATGACAGTTGTATTTGGAGGACGAAGTCGATGCCTCATACTCTGTCATTGCGAGCGAAGCGAAGCAATCCAGAGTCTTTCCGCGGAGGGATTCTGGATTGCTTCGCTTCGCTCGCAATGACGATGTGGAGGCGGCGAGTCCCAATCCATCACCGTCACCCTGAGGTGCGCGCTCTGCTGCGCGCAGCGCTGCAGAGCAAGCCTCGAAGGGCGACGGCCCGGCTGCATCTCGGCCGTGCATCCTTCGAGGCTCGCGATGGAGCGCTTCGCGCCCCATCACTCGCACCTCCAGCGACAACGGCTTCGCCGTTGCGCGGGGATGACGGATCCAGCAATGACGATGTTGAAGCAGTTGTGCTCTACGCTTCCAGTATCACCGTCCCGCCGGTGCCGACATGGCGCCGTTGGCGTAGCGCGACCAGTCGGGCGCGGTGGGCTGCGACGGCCAGAGCGCGGCGTTGGAGTCGCGCACCGATTGGGTGATGGGGGCTGGTTGCGCCTTGCGGCTATGGTGGCGGTCGCTCGCAGCGGCGGTCTGGATGGTGGCGGCGGCAATCAGCGTGGCGCCGAGAATGGCGAAAGTTTTTTGCATCGTTGTTTCTCCCGTGACGACGCTCCGGCTGTGAGAAATGTGTTCGTCGTCGCGGCTGACATGGCGATGGGGCCTTGCGAATATCAGCGGCGCCACCTTCACGTTGCGGCGAGCCATTTTTTTGGTCCCGGCTAAATATTCGGCAGTCGGCCGGTCGGGCCCGATGGACTTGCCCCCGGCAATCCGGTTGAATGGGGCGAATTGGTTTTCAGGCGACAACGATGTCGAAATATCTGCTGGTCCTTCTCCTGATCGCCGCGCCGGTGGCGGCGCAGGTCAAGCCCACTCCGAGGAGTTCGGCGGTGCATCCGGACCCCTGCGCGCCGATCGGGCGGACCGCGGACGGCAAGCTGGTCTACTCGATGAAATGCGAGAACCTTCCCGCACCGCCTCCACCCCCGCCGCAGGCGGAACTCAAGGAGGCGGCGCCGCCTGCCGCCGAGCCCGAGCCGGAAACGCGGCGGAGCGGCATTTTCGGCTGGTCCTACGACCGCAGGTGAGGTGCCGCGCCCCTTGCGCGAAGCCCGATGGAATGCTCTTTGCTTGAAAGTTCCCCGTGGGGCCTTAGCCCCCGATCCAGAGAGATGAGATGAGCAAACTCGTTATCCGTGCCGGCGACTACACCTTCGATGCCCGCTTCGAGGAGCAAGCGGCGCCCAAGACCGTTGCCGCGTTCCGCAAGGCCATGCCGTTCGAAAGCCACATCATCCACGTGCGCTGGAGCGGCGAGGCGGTGTGGATGCCGCTCGGCGACCTCGATTTCGGCGTCGGCTATGAGAACCACACCAGCTATCCCGCACCGGGCCAGATCATCCTCTATCCCGGCGGCATCAGCGAGACCGAGATCCTGATGGCCTATGGCGGCGTGAGCTTCGCGAGCAAGATGGGCCAGCTCGCCGGCAATCACTTCATCACGGTGACCTCGGGGCTGGAGAATCTGGCGACGCTGGGCAAGAGCGTGCTGTGGAAGGGCGCGCTGCCGATCCGCTTCGAGGAAGTCTGAGTGACTGATACCCGCTACCCGCGCGATCTCCGCGGCTACGGCCGCAACCCGCCGCATCCGCAATGGCCGGGCAACGCGCGGGTTGCGGTGCAGTTCGTCGTCAATTTCGAGGAGGGCGGCGAGAACAACATCCTGCACGGCGACCGCGCCTCGGAAGCCTTCCTGTCCGACGTGCTCGGCGCGCAGCCCTGGCCGGGCCAGCGTCACGCCAATATCGAATCGATGTTCGAATATGGCTCGCGCGCCGGCTTCTGGCGGCTGTGGCGGATGTTCAATGAGCGCAAATGGCCGACCACCGTGTTCGGCGTCGCCACCGCGCTCAAGCGCAATCCGGAAATCGTTGCCGCGATGAAGGAGTCCGGCTGGGACATCGCCAGCCACAGCCTGAAATGGATCGAGCACAAGGACATGACCGAGGCGCAGGAGCGCGCCGAGATCGCCGAGTCGATCCGCGTCCACCTCGAGGCGACCGGATCGCGGCCGCTCGGCTGGTACACCGGTCGCTCCTCGATCAACACCAACCCTCTCCTGATGGAGGAGGGTGGCTTCCTCTATCTCTGCGACTCCTATGCCGACGATCTGCCCTATTGGGTCAAGGGCGCCAGGGGCAAGCAGCTCATCATTCCCTATACGTTAGACGCCAACGACATGCGGTTCATCAACCCGCAGGGCTTCGCCGAAGGCGAGCAGTTCTACACCTATCTGAAGGACGCCTTCGACGTGCTCTACGCCGAAGGAGAGACTGCGCCGAAGATGATGTCGGTGGGGCTGCATTGCCGCCTCGCCGGCCGCCCCGGTCGCGCCGCGGGGCTGATCCGCTTCCTGGATTACATCGGCAAGCACGAGCGCGTCTGGGTGCCGACGCGGCTCCAGATCGCGCAGCATTGGCACGACAAGCACGCGCACCTGGCCGCCGACGCGTTCGAGATCGGGTAAGCAACGATGTCGCAAATCCCGCTCGCCGATCTCAACGCCGCTGACAAGGCCGGCTTCGTCGCGGCGCTCGCCAATGTCGTCGAATATTCGCCCTGGATTGCGGAGAAGCTCGCGGGGCAACGGCCATTCGCCGGCATCAACCAGTTGCACACCGCGCTGATGGCAGCGATCCAGAGCGCCGAACCCGACGTGCAGCTGGCGCTGATCCGGGCGCATCCTGATCTCGCCAACAAGACCCAGCGCGCCGCGGGCCTGACGGCGGAATCGACCGACGAGCAGAACAGCGCGGGGCTCGACCGGCTGTCGGACGCCGAATATGCCGCGTTCGAGCGCGTCAACAATGCGTACCGTGAAAAGTTCGGCTTCCCCTACATCGTCTGCGTGCGCCGCCACACCAGGGATTCCGTGCTGCGCGACTTCGAGACGCGGCTGCTCAATATTGCCAAGACCGAGACGCGACGTGCGATCGAGGAGATCGGCCGCATCTCGGCGCTGCGGCTCGATCAGCTCGTCGTCGCCGACGACAAGCTCAAGGTGCACGGCCGGCTCTCGACGCATGTGCTGGACAACCACGCCGGCAAACCTGCGCCCGGCATCCCCGTGGAGCTCATCGAGCTCTCCGCGCTCGGCGAGAGCCGCGTCATCGCGCGCACCGTCACCAATGCGGATGGGCGGACCGACCAGCCGCTGATCGGCGGGCGCCCGCTTCCGATCGGCCGCTACGAGCTTCGCTTTCGCGTCGCCAGATATTACGCCGAGCGCAACGTGCCGCTGTCGGAGCCGGCGTTCCTCGACGAGATCCCGTTGCGCTTTGCGATCAGCGAACCGGAAAACCACTATCACGTGCCGTTGCTGGTCACGCCCTGGAGCTACGCGACCTATCGCGGCAGCTAAACATGCTGCGCGGATGATGCGGCTGCCGCTGCATCTGCCTCGGCCGCAGCGCCACCGCTCAAGCCGTTGAAGAAGGCATTGAGCAGCACCGAGACCACCGCACAAAGCAGAATGCCGGACTCCAGCAGTGGCTGGAGATCATGCGGCAGATTCCGGAAGAAGCCGGGCGCGGCGAGCGGGATCAGGCCGAAGCCGATCGAGATCGCGACGATGAAGAGATTGTAGCGGTTGGTGCGGAAATCGACCGAGGTGAGGATGCGCGCGCCTGTTGCCGCGACCATGCCGAACATCACGAGGCCCGCGCCGCCGAGCACGACCAGCGGCACCGCCTCGACCAGCGCTGCGAGCTTCGGCAGCAGTCCGAGCCCGAGCATGATGCAGCCGCCCGTCACCGTCACCCAGCGCGAGCGTACGCCGGTGACCGAGACCAGGCCGACATTCTGCGAGAACGAGGTGTAGGGAAAGGTGTTGAAGATGCCGCCGAGCAGCGTCCCGACGCCGTCGGCGCGCAGGCCCCGGCTCAGGGCTTCGCGGTCGACCGCCTTGCCGGTGATGTCGCCGAGCGCGAGGAACATGCCGAGCGACTCGATCATCACCACGATCATGACGACGCACATGGTGATAACAGGCACCAGATGAAATTGCGGCATGCCGAAGCGGAAGGGGATCACCGGCGCGCCCCAGGAGGCGGCTGCGACCTTGTCGAAATGCATCACGCCCAGAATGGTTGCGAGGACGGCACCGGCGACGATGCCGAGCAGCACGGAAACGTTGGCGAGGAAGCCGGTGCCCCATTTGATCAGGCCGAGGATGAAGAGCAGCACGAACAGCGAGATGCCAAGGCCCTGCAATTGCCCATAGGCCGGATTGGGAAAGCTGCCGGCGACGCCGTCGACCACCTTCGTCAGCGTCGGCAGGCCGCCCCCGGCCCAGTTGATGCCGACCCGCATCAGGGAGATGCCGATGACGAGAATGATGCTGCCGGTGACGACCGGCGGAAACAGCGGCAGCAGCCGGCTGACGAAGGGCGCGGCGACGATGCCGAAGATGCCGGCGGCGATGACGGAGCCGTAGATGCCGAGCAGGCCGATATCGGGCGCGGCCGCCATCGAGAGCATCGGTCCGACCGAGGCAAACGTCACGCCCATCATCACCGGCAGGCGGATGCCGACGCCGGGAAAGCCGAGGCATTGCACCAGCGTCGCGATCCCGCAGGCGAACAGGTCGGCGCTGATCAGGAAGGCGACGTCCTCCGGCGGCAGCTTCAGCGCGCGTCCGATGATCAGCGGTACCGCGACCGCGCCGGCATACATCACCAGCACGTGCTGGAGCCCGAGTGCGAGTAGGCGCGGGACCGGCAGGACCTCGTCGACGGGATGGACCTCGCTGCTCATGAATGAATCCCCCTGAAATAGGCCTAACCAAATTTGTCGTGCAGCGCCGGAAACAGCCGGTCCGGCTTGAAGGGCGGTGCGGTAAAGCGGATGCCGGTGGCGTCTGCAATCGCGTTGCCGAGCGCGGCGGCGACCGGGTTGTACGGACTCTCGCTCATCGACTTCGCGCCCAGCGGTCCGATCGTGTCGGAGGTCTCGGCGAAGAAGACCTCGGTGCGCGGCACGTCCGCGAAAGAGGGCAGGTGGTAGTCGCGGAACTTCGGGTTGGTGACGCGGCCGGTCGCGTCGATCACCATCTCCTCGTAGAGCGCGGCGCCAAGCGCCTGCGCGACGCCGCCCTCGACCTGGCCGCGGCACTGCATCGGGTTGGCGACGATGCCGGCATCCGCCGCCTGCACGCTTCTGAGAATCTTGAGCTCGCCGGTGCCCTTGTTCACCGCGACGCGAAAGCCCTGCACGTTGAAGCCGACCGAGCGCGGCGTGCCGCCGGAATTGCCGCTGGCCGCGAGCGGCTGACCACGCTCGCGTGCAAGCGTCGCCAGTTCAGCAAACGACATCCGTCGTACGCCGCTGACGACGGCCTCGCCCTCGAGCGTGCAGCTTTCGACGTCGCAGAGCCAGGCGTCTGCGGCCGCGGCCCTCAGCTCGGTTGCAAGCTGCATGGCGGCTGCATGCGTCGCCTTGCCCGCGACGAAAGTGCCAGCGCTGCCGTAGGCGCCGGTGTCGTGGCCGCCATGGGCGGTATCGGACTGGCGCAGGCGAATCCTGTCGACGGTGGTGGCAAGCGTCGTCGCCGCAATCTGGCTGTGGACCGTGCTGGTGCCGTTGCCGAACTCGGCGGTGCCGACGGTGAGGTCGAAGCCGCCGTCGTCGTTGAGCGCGATCATGGCGTCTGCGATGTGGCCGGCCGGCGGCACCGTGTCGATCATGGTCAGCGCGACACCGTCGCCGATCAGCCATTCCGGCGACAGGGCCGGTTGCTGGCCATCGGCCTGCATCGCGCGCTCGACGAGATCGAGGCACTGGTCGAGCCCGTAGGAGCCATAGAGCACGTCGTGAAATTCGGACGGCGGCGGCGACAGCATGGGGTCGCCTGGCTTGACGATGTTGCGCCGGCGCATGTCGTAGGGGCTGATGCCGAGCTGCCTGGCCAGCTCGTCGATCGCGGCCTCGATCGCGATCAACGTCTGCGGCAGGCCATAGCCGCGAAACGCGCCCGATGGCACCGTGTTGGTGTAGACGGCGTAGCCGTCCACCCGCTTGTTCGGACAATTGTAGACGGCGATGGACTCCGACAGCGAGTGGAACATCACGGGACCGGCGTGATTGCCGTAGGCGCCGGTGTTGGAGAGCACGTCGAGCTGGAGTGCGGTGAGCTTGCCGTCGGCATCGGCACCGGCCTTGATGTGGACCCGCATCGGATGACGCGTCGAGGTCGCGATGAACTGCTCCTCGCGGGTGAGCTCGAGCTTCACGGGCCGTCCGGTCTTGAGCGCCGCTAGCGCCAGGATGTCCTCGACGAACATCTCCTGCTTGCCGCCGAAGCCGCCGCCGACGCGCTCGCAGAACACGCGGACCTTGTCCATGGGCAGCTGGAAGATGTCGGACAGCGCGCGCCGGGTCAGGAACGGCACCTGCGTCGAGGTGCGGACGTTGAGCACGCCGGAAGCGTCGAGCCAGGCGAGGCCGCCATGGGTCTCCAGCGCCGCATGCTGCACGCGATGACTGTGGAAGGTGGCCTCGTAGGTGACGGCGGATGTGGCGAGTGCTGCTGCGACATCGCCGAACTCGCCATGGGTCTCAGCCGCGAGGTTGCGCTGGGCGTCGGCGACCCGGTTCTCGGTGGTGCGGTCGGGATGAATGATTGGCGCGCCGGGCGCCATCGCCTGCTCTGGATCGATCAGCGCAGGCAGGATCTCGTAAGTGACCGTGAGCCTCCGGCAGGCCTCCTCGGCGGCGCCTTCGCTGTCGGCCACGACGGCGGCGACCTTCTGGCCGATGAAGCGCACGACGTCGTCGAGGATGCGGGTGTCCTCCGGGTCCATCCAGTCCTTCTCGTGCCGGGCGGTCGAGATCAGGACGGATGGCGCATCCTCATGCGTCAGCACCGCATGCACGCCGGGAACGCCGAGCGCCGCGGACTTGTCGATCGCGATGATCCTGGCGTGGGCGTGAGGCGAGCGGAGCAGCTTGACGTGCAGCAGGCCGTCAATCTGCGTGTCGAAAGTGTAGCGTGCCTTGCCGCGCACGACATCGGGCCCTGCGGGCGCAGGCAGGCTGCGGCCGAAGGCGGCGCCGGCCTCGACGCTCTCCTCGACATTGATCTTGCCGAGCAGCGCGTCCTCGATCGCGCGATAGCCGGTGCAGCGGCAGATATTGCCCTTCAGCGCGGCGCCGAGATCGGTGCGCTGCGCCTGGTTCAGCGAGGCGCAGGTCAGGATCATGCCGGCGGTGCAGAAGCCGCATTGAAAGCCCTGCGCATCGAGGAAGGCCTGCTGCATTGGATGCGCGCCGTGGTCGCCGCCGAGGCCCTCGATCGTGGTGACGGTGCGCCCCTCGGCGCGGAACGCCGGGATCAGGCAGCTGTGCACCGGCTCGCCGTCCAGCAGCACGGTGCAGGCGCCGCAATCGCCGGCATCGCAGCCTTTCTTGACGCCGAAATGACCGAGCTCGCGCAGGAACGTGCGCAGGCACTGGCCGGCGCGCGGCTCCTGCGGAAACGTCTTGCCGTTGATCTCGAAGCTCATGACGGCGTTGCCCCCAGCAGTTCGCGGCGAATCTCTTCGGCGAGCCGCAGCGTCATGTGCTTGCGCCAGAGCGGCTTGCCGTGGATGTCGGTGTGGTACAGGTCATCCGTGATCTGCTGCACGATCGTGTCGCGAAGCGCGTTCGCGTCCGGCGGTTTGGGGAAGGAGAGCCGGATTGGCCGCACCGTCGATGCGGTGACGGTCAGCGCCAGCGTGCCATCGGGATCGAGGCTGCCGATCAGGAGCGCCGCCGAGCGGCCGACCGGGGCGAGCGAGATCTGACGAAACGCCGTGCGGCGCTTCAGCGCGGCAATCGGGATATCGATCTGCCGCAGCAGGTCGCCCGGCGTCAGGCGGTTGCGCTGGTTGCCGGTGACGAAGTCGATGACGGGAATCTTCTGTTCGCCGCCGCCGGCCTTCCAGATGGTGCAGACACCGTCGAGCGCTGATGTGAGCGAGATCATCGGACCCGCCGGCAGCGACATGCAGAGATTGCCGCCGACGGTCGCGGTCTTCCAGATCTTGAACGACGCAAGGAAGGCGCGGCAGCACTGGTTGATCAGCGGCGCCGCGAGCCAGTCGGGCGGGCAGGCGAAACTATCGATCTGCGCGACAGTGCAAGTTGCGGCAATGCCGAGATGGCTCTCGGTGATCGTCAGCGCCGGCCATTTCAGATCGGTGAGATCGATCAGCCGTGTCAGCTGCGCTTGCGGCTCCGAGAACAGCCACGTGCCGCCTGCGAGCCAAGCATCACCTGGCGTCCAAACGGGCAGCTGCGCGCGCGTTTGCGGATGGGCTACGGCTGTGATGGTATTCAAGTCCATGGCTGCGCCAGCGCTTGCACCGAGTGATTTGCACCGAGGGAAAGTCTTGCAAGACCAGAGCCAAGTCGCAACAAGAAGTCGCAGCTGGAACGCGATCGGGCTGGCCGCCGCCTTGCCGGTCTGCCGTCAGCTTATGTGGGGAGAAGCAGGATCATGAGCGACGCAAAGCCGATCTGGATCAGGGATCCCCTGGCCATCCTCGCCGACGGCGCCGGGCGCGGGATCGTGGTGAAGGATGGCCGAATCGTCGAGCTCGTGCCGGCCGGCGGCGCGCCTGCGACCGCGGATGTCGCGGTGTTCGACGCGGGCGAGCACGTCGTGCTGCCGGGCCTCATCAACACCCATCATCATTTTTACCAGACGCTGACGCGGGCGCTTCCGGCGGCGATGGACCGCGAGCTGTTTCCCTGGCTCCAGGCGCTCTATCCGGTGTGGGCGAGGATGACGCCTGATGCGCTGGAGCTCGGCGTGACCGTGGCGATGTCCGAGCTGCTGCTGTCGGGCTGCACCACCACGACCGATCATCACTACGTGTTCCCGGCGGGGCTCGAGGAGTCCGTCGATATCGAGGTCGGTGTCGCAAAACGGCTCGGCGTGCGCGTGCTGCTGACGCGCGGCTCGATGAACCTGTCGCAGCGCGACGGTGGCCTGCCGCCCGACAGCGTCGTGCAGGACGAGGACACGATTCTCGCCGACAGCGCGCGCGTGGTCGCAAAGCATCACCAGCGCGGTGCGGATGCGATGGTGCAGATCGCGCTCGCGCCTTGCTCGCCGTTCTCGGTGACGACCTCCCTGATGCGCGCGACCGCCGATCTCGCCGACAAGCTCGACGTGCGCCTGCATACCCATCTCGCCGAGACCGAGGACGAGAACAAGTTCTGCCAGCAGATGTATGGCTGCCGTCCGCTCGACTATCTCGAGCAATGCGGCTGGCTCAATGCGCGGACCTGGCTCGCCCACGGAATCTTCTTCAATCCGGACGAGATGAAGCGGCTCGGCAAGGCCGGGACGACCGTCAGCCATTGCGCCTGCAGCAATCAGCTTCTGGCATCCGGTTGTTGCCCGGTCTGCGAGATGGAGGAGGCCGGCGTCGGGATCGGCATCGGCGTGGACGGCTCGGCCTCGAACGACGGGTCGAACCTGATGCAGGAGGTGCGGGCCGCGTTCCTGCTGCAACGTGCGCGCTACGGGGTGACGAAGGTCAGCCACAAGGATGCGCTGCGCTGGGCGACCAAGGGCTCGGCGGCCTGTGTCGGCCGGCCGGAACTCGGTGAGATTGCCGTCGGCAAGGCGGCCGATCTCGCGCTGTTCAGGCTCGACGAGTTGCGCTTCTCCGGCCATGGCGATCCCCTGGCCGCATTGGTGCTGTGCGGGGCGCACCGGGCCGACCGGGTCATGGTGGCAGGACAATGGGCCGTCGTCGACGGCGCGATTCCGGGACTGGACGTCGCCGATCTCATCCGCCGCCACAGTTCCGCGGCGCGGGCGATGCAGGCGGGATAGGGGCGGAATAGAAAGAGGGGGCAACCACAAGTGCCGGGTGCTTGTGGCTACCCCCTCCGAACCTCCTCCGGGAGGAGCAGGTGGTCCAGGCAATGCAAGAAGCGTGCTACTTGCCCGGCAGCTTGTCGTCGATGCCCTTGACGTAGAAATTCATGCCAAGGATCTGGCCGTCAGCGAGATTGGCGCCGCCCTTGCACTCGACCTCCTTGCCGTCCTGCCCAACGATCGGGCATTTGAACGGATGCAGCTTGCCGGCGGTGATCGCGGCCTGGGCATCCTCGGCCATTTTCTTCACGTCGTCGGGCATGTTGGTGTAGGGCGCCATCGCGAACATGTGGCTGTCGAGGCCGCCCCAGGTGTCCTCGGACTTCCAGGTGCCGGCGAGCTCGGCCTTAACGCGCTCGATGTAGTAGGGGCCCCAGGTGTCGAGGATCGAGGTTAGCTGGGTCTTGGGCCCGAACTTGATCATCTCGGAATCCTGGCCGAAGGCGAGCTTGCCGCGTTCGCTGGCGATCTGCATCGCCGCCGGCGAGTCCGTGTGCTGCATGATGACGTCGGCGCCCTGGTCGATCAGCGCCTTGGCGGCGTCGGCTTCCTTGCCCGGATCGAACCAGGTGTTGGCCCAGATGATCTTGACCTTGATGTTCGGATTGATCGTCTGCGCCGCGACGATCGTCGCGTTGATGCCGGAGACGACCTCGGGGATCGGGAACGAGCCGATATAGCCGAGCACGCCGGACTTCGACATCTTGGCCGCGATCAGGCCCTGGATGTAGCGGCCCTGATACCATTTGGCCGAATAGGTCGACATGTTCTTGTCGCGCTTGTAGCCGGTGGCGTGCTCGAAATGCACGTTCGGGTATTTCTTGGCGACCTTCAGCGTCGGATCCATGTATCCGAACGACGTCGTGAAGATCAGCTTGTTGCCGGCACGGACGAGCTGCTCGATGGCGCGCTCGGCGTCGGGACCTTCAGGGACGTTCTCGAGCGTGGTGGTCTCGATCTTGTCGCCCAACTCCTTCACCAGCGCCAGACGTCCCTGTTCGTGCTGGTAGGTCCAGCCGAGGTCGCCCACCGGGCCGAGGTAAATGAAGCCGACCTTCAGCTTGTCGGCGGCGGAGGCGGCACTGACGCTTCCGGCGAGCAGAAGCCCGGCAGCCAGCGCAAGAAGTGATTTTCTCATCATCAATCTCCAGATAGTCGGGGAAAGCCACGATCCGCAGCGTGCGCGCCCCATCGCGCCCGCCGCGGAAATGAACACTCAGCGGTCAGGCACGAACACGGTGCCGAGCGCGGCGGGTGCGGTCGAGCCGCCGGTGCGCGCCCGGGACAACAGGACCAGGACGATGACGGTTGCGAGGTAAGGCAGCGCCGACATGAACTGCGAGGGAATGCCGACGCCCCAGCCCTGCGCGTGCAGTTGCAGGATCGTCACCGCGCCGAACAGATAAGCGCCGACCACGAGCCGGCCCGGCCGCCAGGACGAGAACACCACCAGCGCCAGCGCGATCCAGCCGCGGCCCGCGGTCATGCCGGGAATGAAGAACGGCGTGTAGGCGAGCGGCAGGTAAGCACCGGCAAGCCCGGCGCAGGCGCCGCCGAACATCACGGCGAAAGTACGGATGCGCAGCACGGGATAGCCGAGCGCGTGCGCGGAGACGTGATTGTCTCCGCAGGCGCGCAGGATCAAGCCCGCCCGCGTGCGGTACAGGAACCACCAGACGCCGATGATGAGTGCGATGGAGAAATAAACGAAGGCGTCCTCGCCGAACAGCACGCGGCCGATCAGCGGGATGCCGGTGAGGCCGGGAATGGCAAGATGCACCGCCGGCGTGATGCGCTCGCCGACGAAGCCGGCGCCGATCAGGCCGGAGAGCCCGATGCCGAGGATGGTCAGCGCCAGTCCCGTTGCGACCTGGTTGACCGCGAGGCCGAGCGCCATCAGGGCGAAGATCAGCGACATCAGCGTGCCCGCGACGATGCCGAACAGCGCGCCGACGAAGATCGAGCCGGTCAGCCAGGCGCCGGCGAAGCCGCAGGCCGCGCCGACGATCATCATGCCTTCGACGCCGAGATTGAGCACGCCGGAGCGCTCGGTCACGAGCTCGCCGGTCGCCGCGATCAGAAGCGGCGTCGAGGCGGCGAGCACCGCAAGGATGATGGCTTCAACCAGTTCCACGGGCCACCTGTCGGTTCGGGAAGACCAGCTTGAAGCGGTAGAGAATGAGGGAGTCGCAGGCGAGCACGTAGAACAGCAGGATGCCCTGAAATACCTTGGTGACGTCCAACGGGATCTTCATCGCGATCTGCGCCTGCTCGCCGCCGATAAAGGTCAGTGCGAGAAAAAGGCCTGCAATTAATATTCCAAGGGGATTCAGCCGGCCGAGGAAAGCGACGATGATCGCGGTAAAACCGTAGCCCGGCGAGATACCGGGCTGGAGATGTCCGACCGGACCTGCGACCTCGATGATGCCGGCAAGGCCGGCGAGCGCGCCGGACACGGCGAAGGTCAGGATGATCAGCTGGTTGGCGTTGAAGCCGCCGAACCGCGCCGCGCGCGGCGCCGCGCCAACCACCCGGATTTCGAATCCCTTGATGGTTCGCCCGAGCAGGATCGCCGCTGCCGCAACGACGAGCAGGGCGATGATCGACCCGAGATGCAGCCGGCCGCCTTCGATTAGCAGCGGCACCGTGGCCACCGGATCGAATTCGGCGGTGGTCGGGAAATTGAAGCCGTGCGGATCGCGCCAGGGGCCGCGCACGAGGTAGTCGAGAAAGAGATCGGCGACATAGACCAGCATCAGGCTGGTCAGGATCTCGCTGGCGCCGAACTTCACCTTGCAGATCGCGGGGATCAGCGCATAGAGCGCGCCCGCGGCGGCTGCGAGCACGAGCATGGCCGGCAACACCCAGGCCCCGGCGTCTGTGCCTTGCGTCTTCACCGCAATCCAGCTTCCGGCGACTGCGCCGATCAGGAATTGCCCTTCGGCGCCGATGTTCCAGGCATTGGCGAGATAGCAGAGCGACAGGCCGATCGCGATCATCACCAGCGGTGTCGCCTTCACCGCGATCTCCTGGAGCGAATAGCTGTCAGTGAGCGGCGCGATGAAATAGGCATGCAGGGCGAGCAGCGGATTCTTGCCGAGGATCGCGAACAGGATGGTCATGGTGACGATCGTCAGGCCGATCGCGATCAGCGGCGAGACCAGCGCGATCGTGTTGGAGCGCTCGGCGCGCTTCTCAAGCACCAACTGCATGCGCGGCCTCCCTCGGTTCCAGGCTGCTGCCGCCCATCAGAAGGCCGAGCTTTTCACGGGTCGCCTCGCTTGTTGCGAGCGGCGCGGACAGGTGGCCGTGGAACATCACGGCGATGCGGTCGGCGATCTCCGCGAGCTCGTCGAGATCCTGGCTGGTCACCAGCACGGCGGCGCCAGCGGTTGCGAGATCGAGCAGCGCCTGGCGGATGACGGCGGCAGCGCCGGCATCGACGCCCCAGGTGGGCTGGCTCACCACCAGCACCGCCGGATTGCGCAGGATCTCGCGGCCGACGATGAACTTTTGCAGATTGCCGCCGGAAAGGCTCGCAGCCTCCGGATCGCGCTTGGCCTTGCGCACGTCGAACGTTTCGGTCGCACGGTCGACGGTCTTCAGCGTGGCCGCGGTGTCGATGAAGCCGCGATGGACCATGCCGCTGGCGGCGTGCCCGGTCAGCAGCGCGTTCTCCGACAGCTTCATGCGCGGCGCGGTGCCGTGACCGAGCCGCTCCTCGGGAACGAAGGCGGCCCCCAGCTTGCGCCGCTGCGTGATCGACAGATGTCCGGCGGCGATGCCCTCGATCACCACCGTGCCGGGGTCCTTGGACAGCCGCTCGCCGGAAAGCGCGGCGAACAGTTCGTCCTGGCCGTTGCCGGCGACGCCGGCGATGCCGAGAATCTCGCCGCCCTTCAGCTCGAACGAGATGTGCTCAAGCCGAACGCCGTGCGCTTCGCTCGGTGCGAGCGTGAGGTCGTTGACGACGAGCCGCGGCACCGTGGTCTTGCGGCCGGCGGGCGCTTTGACTTCCTTGATCTCGCCGCCGACCATCATGCGCGCGAGCGAAGCGGCGGTTTCGAGCCGGGGATTGCAGGTGTCCACTTTCTTGCCGCCGCGCAGGATCGTGGCGGTGTCGCAGAGCCGCTTCACCTCCTCCAACTTGTGGCTGATGTAGAGGATGGCACGGCCTTCGGCCTTGAGCCGCTCCAGCACGATGAAGAGCTGGTCGGCCTCCTGCGGCGTCAGCACGGCGGTAGGCTCGTCCAGGATCAGGAATTTCGGATCCTGCATCAGCGCGCGAACGATCTCGATACGCTGGCGCTCGCCAACCGACAATTGCCAGACTTCGCGTTTGGGATCGAGCGGCAGTCCATAGGTCTTCGACACCTGCTCCAGCCGCGCCGACATGTCCTTGAAGGACTCTTTGCCGTCGAGGCCGAGCGCGACGTTCTCGGCGACGGTGAGGTTGTCGAACAGCGAGAAATGCTGGAACACCATGCCGATGCCGCGGCTGCGAGCTTCCGACGGACCGGACAGGACGATCGGCTGGCCCTGCCAGCGAATCTCGCCGGCGCTGGGCTGAATCAGCCCGTAGATCGCCTTGACCAGCGTGGACTTGCCGGCGCCGTTCTCGCCCAGCAGCGCGTGGATTTCCTTCGGCCAGATATCGATGTCGATGGAATCATTGGCGAGAAAATCCCCATAGCGCTTGGTGAGCCCGAGCGTCTGAAGCAGCGGGGACTCGCCGGAATGCAGGCCGTTAGGTGTCGGATCTAACATTCGCTGATGCGCTTGCATGGGGTGAAGTGTCGCAATAGTGAGCTAGTTTGAACCGCCGCGTAAGGTGTGAAAAGCGTCATCCCTTGCTCAACGCTTCGGCAGGCGGTTGATATCGGCGAGTCGCCGCTCCCGCCGGGTGCGGATCGTGCTCCAGCGCCTCGGGACTGTCCTTGCGGGCGCGGCTTGCGCGTGACGTCTGTTGCAAATTTGTGACGGTTCAAGCCAAATCGGAACCGGCTGTGCAGGCCTGACCTGAAGTTGAGCAAAGTCGCGCCACCGCGCGTATGCATTTGCGGACCAATGTGACGATGGCCGTCGGTCATCATGCCTTGCACGTTCGCGCCGACATGAAAGCCGAACAAAATCAAACGGGAATGTCCGGCAATAGCCCGCCTTGCCTTGCCGTAGGCCGGCGGAAGGGAGCGCACGAGAATCCCTGGAATTCCGCAGTGAAATGCCGCCGCGTGCCGAAACAAGCGGCATGCCTTGAAAGAAGTTGAGGCTTCTCACCCCGGGAGATCGGCGCAAGTGTCGCACCCAAGGGACGCTCATTTTTACGTGTCCAAACTTGGGGGTATTCAGGATGTCGTTTCGCTTCAAGGCAATTGCAGCCGTCGCGCTGTCACTTGCTACGCTCGCTACCTCTGGCCTGGCCCAGGCGGCGGATCTGCCGGTCAAGGCTGCCAAGAAGGCGGCCGACCTCCCGTTCTTCCTGGTGATCGACAACCGCGTGTCCTTCTCCTGGATGCCCAAGGGTACCGACCCCGGCATGTGGAGCGTCCGTCCGGACGGCAGCATCAACGGCACCACCGCGAAGCAGGTCTACTCCTTCACCCACTTCGACCTCTGGGCCTACGGCACCAACTTCTTCACCATCTCGATGTTCAAGTCGGGTCATAACGACCCTGCCTCGCCTTGCGTTGCGCCGGGCGTGAACATCAACGGCACCGCCAGCGATTGCGCGGGCGCCACCGAAATTTACGGCCTGTTCCGCTCGACCTTCGGCTGGAACGAGATCTTCAACACCAAGGCCTTCACCATGGGGCCGCTGCACAACATTTCGTTCGAAGTCGGCATGGATGCCAACACCGAGAACAACTTCCTCGCGCCCGCCAAGCGCGACGTCGTCGCCGGTCTCCAGTTCGCCTTCGACCTTCCCTACAAGGGCTACATCAACGTCGCGCCCTTGATGTACTGGGAGTTCTCGAACCACAACGCCTTCACCCAGTGCGGCCTGTTCGGCGCTGGCGTCCCCGGCGTGACCTGTAACTCCGACGGCAATGTCAGCTACAACCCGACCTGGGCCGTCGAAATCAACTACTACATGGACCTCGGCTTCCTGCCGCCGAACATGCAGTTCTGGTCGATCAGCGGTCGCGCCGGCTGGTACGGACCGAAGGGTGACTCGAACGGCCTTCCCGCGCTGTCTGGCACAGGCATCTTCAGCACCAAGTCCAAGACCGAGCTGAACAGCGAGCCGATCCGCCTGACCTTCGATGCCTCGAAGGCGGTCTGGGGTGACAAGTACTCGCACTTCGTCGACCTGTGGGTTGCCTACCGCTACTGGCAGAACAAGTTCGGCCTCGACCACAACGCCATGGCTGGTGTCTGCACGATCGCGCCGACTGGCCAGAGCACCAAGAGCTGCACCGAGTCCACGGTCTATGGTGGCATCACGGTGAAGTTCTGATCGACTGAAGTCTCCAAGCTGAAGCGATGGCGCCGCGCATGACCCGCGCGGCGCCATTCGTTTTTACGGGAAGACGCTGCCGTAGGGTGGGCAAAGCGACTTGTCCGCCGTAGCTCGAAGAGCGAAGGCGGGAGCGTGCCCACCACTTCTGCTTCTATTGCATTCAAATGGTGGGCACGGCGCAAGAGCGCCTTTGCCCACCCTACGCTTCCGAGTTTGTGGTGGCGCCTACTTCGTCCACACGCCGTCGTGCAGCGCTTCGGCCTCGACCTCCAGCAGCGGCCCGACGACCTCCGTCGGTCGCTGGCCGCTGGCAAAGACCGCGCGGCAGGGCAGGTCGAGGGTCGGGTTCTCCGGATGGTTGCCGGTAACGCCGCGCAGGCGGTGCTCGCTGAGGCCGTAGACGACGCGGCCGATGCCGGCCCAGTAGATCGCCCCGGCGCACATCGCACACGGTTCTGCCGAGGAGTAAAGCGTGGCCTTTGCCAGCACGTCCCGGCCGAGCGAGCGGCAGGCCTGCGTGGCCGCAAGGCGCTCGGCATGCGCAGTGCCGTCGCGGTCCGGCATGTAGCCGTTCTCGGTTTCGATCAGCACCTTGCCGTCCGCATCGACGACGATGCAGCCGAAGGGATGGTTGCCATGGGTGAGGGAACGGCGGGCGACCGCAAAGGACAGGCGCAGAAAGTGCTCGTCGCGTTCGCCTGCGCCGTCCATCGGTCCTCCCAAAGCATGATCCGGAAAAGTGTACAGCGGTTTTCCGAAAAGATCATGCTCAAACGATTGGTCAGTGTCCCGCCATGTGCCGGCCGACCACGGTGAGATCGGCCTCGCTGGTCCGCGCTTCATACACGAACGCGCCGTGGAACATTACCACGAGGCGGTCGGACAATTCGAGCAGTTCATCGAGGTCTTCGCTGACGAGCAGCACCGCCGCGCCGCGGTTGCGCGCCGCCATGATCTCCGCGTGGATCTGCGCCACCGCCGCGAAGTCGAGACCGAAGCAGGGATTGGCGGCAATCAGCACCTCGACGTCGCCGCCGAGCTCGCGGGCGAGCACGGCGCGCTGGACGTTGCCGCCCGACAGCGCCGAGATCGGCGTATCGGGCGTGCGGGTTTTGATCTTGTACTGCCCGATCTTCTTCCTGGCGTCGTTGCGGAAGGCGCTGCGATTGAGCCACCAGCCGCCGCTGGCGAACGGCGCACGATCGAACTCGCGGAAGGCGATGTTGTCGGCGACGCTCATGCCGCCGACACAGGCGTTCTTCAGCGGCTCCTCGGGCAGCAGCGACATCTTGTGGCGCCGCATCTCCTCGCGGCTGGCGTGATAGGAATCGCCGGCGACACGGATCTCGCCGCTCTCGGCCTCGCGCTGGCCGGCCAGCACCTCGACGAGCTGGCGCTGGCCGTTGCCGGAGACGCCGGCGATGCCGACGATCTCCCCGGCGCGCACGGTCAGGGAAACGTCATGGACGGCAATGGCGCCGGCGTCGTCGAGCGCGCGAATTTTCTCCAATTCCAGCCGCGCCTGGCCGGCTTCGCCGGTGCGCGGCGGCTGCACGGTCAGCTGCTCCGCGCCGATCATGGTGCGCGCCATCGCGTCTGGCGTGAGCTCAGCGACCTTGCCGGCTCCGGCGAGCTTGCCGCGGCGCAGGATCGTGACCTCGTCGGCGAAGGCCATGACCTCGCGGAATTTGTGCGTGATCATCAGGATCGTCAGCTCGCCCCTAATGACCGTGTCGCGAAGCATGCCGAGCACCTCGTCGGCTTCCGCCGGCGTCAGCACCGAGGTGGGCTCGTCCAGGATCAGGAAGCGGCGCTTCAGATAGAGCTGTTTCAGGATCTCGCATTTCTGCCGTTCGCCGGCCGAGATGTCGGAGACTTTTGCAGAGAGCGGGACCTTGAAGGGCATTCGCGCCAGGAAGGCCTCGAGCTCCTTCATCTCCTTCGACCAGTCCACCACGGCCGGCACATTGTCGCGGGCCAGCACGAGGTTTTCGGCGACCGTCATGGCCGGCACCAGCGTGAAGTGCTGGTAGACCATGCCGAGGCCGAGGGCGTGAGCGTCCTTCGGATTGGCGATGGCCTGCTCGCGGCCGCCGACGATGATGTCGCCCTCGGTTGCGTGGTAATAGCCCATGATGCATTTGACGAGCGTCGATTTTCCGGCGCCGTTCTCGCCGAGCAGCGCATGGAATGACCCCGGCCGCACCTTCAGCTCGACATTGTCGAGCGCCAGGAAATCGCCGAAGCGCATGGTCATGGCGATGGCGTCAACGCCGAACGCACCTGAGGGCGGGGGCGTTTCGCCGATGATCACGAAATCGCTCCGATGAAGGCGTCCGAGGTGGAGACCGCACCGAACACGCCGCCCTGCATCTTGATCATCTTGAGCGCATGATCGTGATTGCTCTTGTCCGTGGCGCCGCAGCAATCGTGCAGCAGCACGCATTCGAAGCCGCGGTCGTTGGCCTCGCGCATGGTGGTGTGGACGCAGACGTCGGTGGTGATGCCCGTCAGCACGATGTTCTCGATGCCGCGCACGCGCAGGATCAGCTCCAGGTCGGTGGCGCAGAACGAGCCCTTGCCGGGTTTGTCGATGACAGGCTCGCCGGGCAGGGGGCTAAGCTCCTCGATGATGTCCCAGCCGGGCTCGCCGCGCACCAGGATACGGCCGCAGGGTCCGGGATCGCCGATGCCGGCGCCGATCTGGCGCGAGCGCCAGCGCTTGTTGGCGGGAAGGTCGGAGAGATCGGGGCGATGGCCCTCGCGGGTATGGATGATGTGAAAGCCCTGAGCGCGCATGACGCTGAGCAGCTTCTTGATCGGCCCGATCGGTGCCCGCGTCAGCGAGAGGTCATAGCCCATCTTGTCGACGTAGCCGCCGACGCCGCAGAAATCGGTCTGCATGTCGATGATGATCAGCGCCGTGTTCTCGGGGCGGAGGTCACCGTTATAGGGCCAGGCGTAGGGCTCGGACTTGATGTAGCGCTCGGGCATGATTTCGCTCTCTAGCGGGTGATCGACAATTCGGCCGGGGCTCCGGTCAGTGTGCGTTTCGGCGAGCAGGTGATGATCATGATCGCCAGCGTCAGGATGTAGGGCGCGGCGTTGAAGAGGTGATAGCCGGAGGTGACGCCGACCGATTGCAGGGCCGGTCCCAGCGCCGCGGCGCCGCCGAAGGCGAGCGAGGCCCACAGGCAGAGCAGGGGATCCCAGCGCGCGAAGATGACGAGCGCGACGGCCGTGATACCCTGTCCGGAGGACAGGCCCTCGTTCCAGCTGCCGGGATAGAACAGCGACAGGAACGAGCCGCCGATGCCGGCGAGGAAGCCGCCGACCATGGTGGCGCGCAGGCGGATCAGCAGCACCGAGTGGCCCATGGCGCGTGCGGCATCCGAGCTTTCGCCGGCGGTGCGGATCAAGAGGCCCCAGCGCGTGGTGCGGAAGGCCCAGTACAGGATCGGCGCGAGCGCGACGCCGATCAGGAACAGGACATTGACGCGTAGCGCCGCGCGCACCTGCGGGATGTCGCTCCACCAGCCGAAATCGATTGCGGGTAGTCGCGGTGCGGTTGGCTCGATCAGCGGCTTGCCGAGATAGAAGGCAAGCCCGGTTCCGAACAGCATCAAGGCGATGCCGACCGCGACGTCGTTGACGCGCGGCAGCGAGCAGATGCCGGCGTGCAGCGCGCCCAGCAGAGCGCCGGTGATGCCGGCGGCGAGCACACCCAGCCATGGTGATCCCGAGAGATAGGAGATGCCGTAGGCACTCATCGCGCCCATCACCAGCGTGCCTTCGAGGCCGAGATTGATGCGGCCCGAGCGCTCGGTGATGCATTCGCCGAGACTCACGAACAGGAACGGGGTGGAGACGCGAATGGCACCGCCGAGCACGGCGAGCGGGACGGTCCAGAGTCCGATCGATCCGTCTGCCATCAGGATCTTCCCTTCAGGAATCCGATGCGGCCGTAGAGCGCATCGCTGGCCAGCACGAAGACGAAGATGATGCCCTGGAGCACCAGCACGGACGCGTCGGGCAACCCCAGGCGGCGCTGCAACAGGCCGCCGCTGGCGCTGATGCCGCCGAGCAGGATCGCGACGGGGATGATGGCGAGCGGATTTTGCCGCGCCAGGAACGCGACGAGAATGCCGGTGAAGCCATAGCCAGCCGCGAGATTGGCGTTGGTGCGCCCCTGCACGGCGGCGACCTCGACCATGCCGGCAATGCCTGCCGCACCGCCGGCGAGGAAGCAAACGGTCAGGATCAGCTTGCTGACGCCGAGGCCGACGATCTTCGCGGCGCGGATGTTGCCGCCGGCGACCCGCGCGGCGAAGCCGAACACGGTGTGGTAGATCAGGATGTAGGCGGCGATCGCGGCGATCAGGCCGAAGACGAGGCCCCAATGCACGTCGGTGCCGGGAATGCTGCCGATCATGTTGGCGGCGCCGATCTCGCGGGTCGAGGGCTTGTTGAGGCTGGCAGGATCGCGCATCGCCCCCTCGACGAGATGGTTGAGGATCGCGAGCGCGATATAGACGAGCAGCAGGCTCGAGATGGTCTCGTTGACGCCGCGATACTGCCGCAGCGCACCGGATAGCATGATCCACAATCCGCCGCCGATCACGCCGGCGATGATCATGGCGATCTGCACGACGAGCGGCGGCATGCCTTGGAGTGCGAGCGCAGCACTCGTCGCGGACAGCGCGCCGATCAGCAGCGCGCCTTCGCCGCCGATGATGACCATGCCGAGCTGCGCGGGCAGCGCGGTGCAGAGCGCGGTGAGGATCAGCGGCGCAGCACGCGTCAGCGTGTTCTGCCAGGAGAACCAGGTGCCGAAAGCGCCGTAGTACATGTAGAAATAGAGGTCGAGCGGATTCTTGCCGAACATCGCGACGAAGATGCCGAAGACCACCAGCGCGCCGGCGAGCGCCGCGCCCGGGATCAGGACATATTCGATCGTGCCGCCGTGGCGTTGGAGAAAGCCGGGGTCGGCGGCCGGGGCAATTGTCCCGGCCACCTCGGCAGAATCCGCCGCTTCCGTGGTCACGAAGTCGCTCCGATCACGCCTTCGACCAGGTAGTCCATCTTCTCCAGTTCGGGATCCTTCTGGCCGCGATCGGTGCCGGCAGGGATCACCGTCTTGCCCTTGTTGTCGAGGAGGCCTCCCTTGAAGATCGTGTAGCCTTCGGCCGACAAGAACTTGGCCTTGACGTCGTCGGCATGCTTGCGCGCCTCGGCGGAGACGGCTTCGCCATAGGGCGAGGTCTTGACGATCTCTTCCTTGAGGCCGCCGCGGAAGAAGTTCGGGATGCTCTCGCCGGCGGCGATCATCTTGACGAACTTGGGATAGAGCGCTTCCCAGTTCCACTCGGCGCCGGTGAGATACGCCTTCGGCGCAAGCGGCGACTGGTTGGTGTGATAGCCGCAGACGAAGGCGCCGCGGCGCGCCGCGTTCTCGACCATCGTCTTCGGCCCGTCGACGTGGCAGGTGAGCACGTCCACGCCCTGGTCGATCAGGCTGTTGGTGGCTTCGGCTTCCTTGACCGGCATCGACCAGTCACCGGTAAAGATCACCTGCGTGGTGGCCTTCGGGTTGGCGAGCCTGGCGCCGAGGGTGAAGGCGTTGATGTTGCGCAGCACCTGCGGGATCGGCTTTGCGGCGACGAAGCCGAGCTTGCCGCTCTTGGAGGTGTAGCCGGCGACGATGCCGGAGATGTACTGGGCTTCGTCGATATAGCCGAAATAGCTGCCGGCGTTCTTCGGGTCCTTGTCGGTCCAGAGGCCGCCGCAGTGCTCGAAGCGCAGCTTCGGGTACTTGTTGGCCATCTTGACCATGTGTGGATTGTAGTAGCCGAACGAGGTCGGGAAGAGCAGGGTGGCGCCGTCGAGATTGATCATGGACTCGATCGTCTTCTCGACCGCGTCGGTCTCCGGCACCTTCTCTTCCTCGACGACCTTGAGCCCTGGAATCTTCTTCAACGCCGCCGCGCCCTGCGCATGCGCCTGGTTGTAGCCGTAGTCGTCGCGCGAGCCGACATAGATGAAGCCGATGGTGGTGTCGGCCGCGAAGGCCGGGCGGACGCCCGCCGCCGCGCCGAGGGTGAGGGCCGCGCCGCCCTGCAACAAATGACGTCGTGATATCCTGCCAAAATCCATTGCTTGCTCCCCTTGGCGGATGCTCCGCCTTGATCTCGCGGCCACCGCCGGTTTGGCGGAGCCGGGATAAGTTGTCGCAAGCTTTGTGCCAGAGGCTACGAAGCGTGCATTCATACGCAAGTATTTGAAAAATATTGAATATAGTTCTTTCGAGATTCCTGCCGAGGAAAATGGCAGATTAATTTATAGGCAATATTGTTTGATTGTATGCAGTGGAGTTAAGCAGTCTCAACCAGCGTTCGCATGTGTATGACCGGCGCCGAACGGTCTGCCGGCGAGGCGCATTCATGCTAACCACGCGCTGATTGGGACGGCGCCGGCCGCGTGATTTTGCTGGCACCGAACTTGTATCGATTGTCGCCAGGACTGCCGCCGCTACGGGTCCCAGAAGATGGAAAGCTCGACCGAGATGGGTGCTGCCACCGCCGTTCAAGATGCATCGCTCGGCAAGGAGATCGTTCGCCGCATCAACGAGCTCGGTGCGATTTCGGAAGAGACCGACAAGCTCACCCGCATCTATCTCAGCAAGGAGCTGCGCGCGGCTGCGGATCTCATCCTCGGCTGGATGCGCGAGGCCGGCATGAGCGCGCATCTCGATGCGATCGGCAATGTCTGCGGCCGCTATGAGGGCGAGCGACCGGGGGCGCCCTGCCTGATGCTCGGCTCGCACTACGACACCGTGCGCGACGCCGGCAAATGGGATGGGCCGCTGGGTGTGATCACGGCCATCGCCTGCGTCGCCGATCTCAACCGCCGCGGCAAGCGACTGCCGTTCGCGATCGAGGTCATCGGCTTTGCCGACGAGGAGGGGGTACGTTTCGCCTCGACGCTGCTCGGCAGCCGCGCGGTGGCCGGCACATTCGACGAGAGCGTCATGAACACGCGCGATCGCGACGGTGTGTCGATGCGCGATGCGCTGGTCAAGTTTGGCCTCGACCCGGACCATATCGGCGCGGCCGCGCGGGCCCGGCGCGAGCTACTCGCCTATCTCGAATTGCACATCGAGCAGGGTCCGGTGTTGGAAGCCCAGAACCTGCCCGTCGGCGTGGTCACCGCGATTGCAGGCGCAACACGGCTGGCCGCACGGCTGAACGGCATGGCCGGTCACGCTGGCACCGTGCCGATGGCGCTGCGCCGTGACGCGCTCACTGGAGCAGCCGAATGCATCGGTGCGATCGAGCAATTCTGCCGGACCGACGAGGGCGGCCTGGTCGGCACCGTCGGCTACATCCAGGCGAGGCCCGGCGCGACCAACGTCATTCCGGGCGAGGTGTCCTTCACCATCGACATGCGCGCGCCGACCGACATGCACCGCAAGCGCGCGGTCGCCGACATCGTTCGCCAGATCGAGGCGATCGCCAAGCGCCGGCAGCTGGCGCTCCAGCTCGATGTCACCCATGAGAACCGCACCGCACCCTGCGCGCCCTGGCTGAAGGACCAGATCGCGCAGGCGATTGCCGCGGAAGGCGTTTCCGTGTTCGAGCTGCCGAGCGGGGCCGGGCATGACGGCATGGCCATGATCGACATCGCCGATGTCGGCATGATCTTCGTCCGCTGCCGCGGCGGCGTCAGCCATCACCCGGACGAGCATGTCGAGCTCGCCGACGCCGACGCCGGCGCCCGGGTGCTGCTCAGGGTGATCGAGAATTTCAGGCCGCGGGCGGCCTAGGCGAGCGTCACGAGCCCGCAAGTCACCGGGTAGAGATACGAATCAGTCATGTTTAAAATGGTGGCCGCCATCACCGGGGTCACGAGACATCAGCCGATTGACGGACATGAACAGCGACATCTCTTTTCCATCACATCGCGAGAACCGGTTTTACCAGGGGATGGCTGCGACGTTTGTCGCCAACGCCCTTCAGGCGGTCAATTTTCTCGGCGATCGATTCCTGAGACAATCGCCTCATTCGTTGTCGGCCATTGAGGACCTCTACCGGCATTCGATGGACAGCGCCTTCTCGGTGACCGAGTCCTTTCTCGTCACGGGGGCGCCGCACGCCTCCGCCTATTACCCGCGCGATTTCGCCTGGTTTTATCCTGACGTTCTCGACCCCGAGACCATCATGGATGCGCAGGACGCGGTGCGGCGGGTGCGCCTGCTCGAAAAGAGCGTTCGCCTGTTGCTGGAGGCGGTTCGCGCCGATGTCGTCACGACGACCATCGTCCCGGCGGGACGCGCGCGGTATCTCGGCGTGAACTATTTCTCGCGCCCGTCGGACACGCTGCTCGGCATTCTCGCCGGCCTCCAGCAGATGCTCTCTGCCGAGGAGAGGGCGTCGTCCCATCTGGCGATGTCGCAATGCGCGCATGCCGGCCGCTTGTTGCTGGCCGAGTATGGCACAGACCTGAAGCGTGCGATCCTGAAGCTTGCAAGCGAGCTGGAGCCATTCGACGACGACGGCACCAGGTATCTGTTGTGCGATGCCAGTGGCCCTCGGTCTGCGGCGACGGACACCCGTGCAGAGCGCCGGCGCTTCGTCACCAATGCCTGTGTCTACACGACGCTCTTATGGGGCGTGCAGCTCGGGGTCGTCGACGAGAACGAGCTGAAGCGGCTGCTCGGGCGCGACCTCGCGCAATACAAGAAGGACCTGCTCCGCCTGTTCGGCAAGGGCGGCTATATCAGGCACTCCCTGGATGGCCCGGCGAGTTCGCCGGTGTCATCGGTCGCCCTGGACTTCGTCGGCGTGCATCGCGGATTTTGGGATATGAGCGAGGCCAGCGAGCGCGCGCTGTTTGCGGCCACGACGGATCTGATCATTGCCGAACCGCGTTTCCGCATCCCCAGCACGTTTCATTTCCTGGTGTCCGCGGATAATCCCCGGAACAAGATGATCCACAAGATCGCGGCTCCCGCCTATCAGGGGCGTTCGTCCTGGCCGACGTTCAACGTCGAATTTGCCGATCGCATGCTGGACTTTGATGAATTCTCGGGAGGGGATACCTATCGGGCCTGCGCGCAAGGGATATTGAAGGACATCCGTACCGCGACCGAGGTCCATGGCGGTTATCAGGAACTGATCTCGGAACAGGGTCTGAAATATCGCACCTGGGCCTACAAGGGCGCCGTCGCGCACTCCTGGTTTCCGCGCTTCCTGTCGGTCTGGAGGAGGGCGTATGGAACGCCGCTCCTCCAGTGGAATGACTGATCCGCGGCGCTATCCCGCCGTCACGTCCACCAGCTCGCCGCCTTCGAGCACCTTGGCCGCCTTGGCGCGGTCGAGGTCGCCTTCCCAGGCCGCCACCACGACCGTCGCAACGCAGTTGCCGACGAGGTTGCCGAGCGCGCGGGCCATGCCGATGAACCAGTCGACCGAGAGCACCAGCACGAGGCCGATCGCCGGAATGCTCGGCACCGCATTGAGCGTCGCGGCCAGGATCACGATGGCCGAGCCCGGCACGCCGTGCGCGCCCTTCGAGGTGATCAGGGACACGCCGAGCACCAAGAGGAGATCGCCGAAGGACAGCGGCGTATTGGTCGCTTGCGCGATGAACACGACGGCGAGCGTGAGGTAGATCGAGAAGGCGTCGAGGTTGAAGGAATAGCCGGTCGGAATCACGAGGCCGACCACGGAATCCTTCACGCCCATCCGCTCCAGCTTCTTCATGATCTGGGGCAGCACCGCGTCCGAGGACGCAGTCGCGAGCACGATGGTGAGCTCCTCGCGCAGGTAGGCGAGGAATTTGAGGATGTTGATTCCGGCGAGCGCCATCACGCCCCCGAGCACGCCGAGCACGAAGATGCCGACCGAGACGTAGAACAGCATCACCAGTGAGACGAGCTGCTTCAGCGAGCCTACGCCGTATTTGCCGACGGTGTAGGCGACTGCGCCGAGCACGCCAAGTGGAGCGATACGGACGATAAGCCCCATGACGCGGAACAGCACGGTGGAGGCCGCGTCGATGATGGAGGTGACGAGCGCGCCCTTCTCGCCGCCGACGAGCGCAAGACCGACGCCGAACAGCACCGCGAAGAACAGTACCTGAAGCACGTCGTTGCGCGACAGCGCATCGAAGGAGGTGGTCGGGATCACGTTCATCAGAAAGGCGCCGATGCCGCCGCCGGACAGCTTGTGGGCGTTGTCGGCGTAGGTGTTGAGCGCCTTGGCGTCGAGCGTCGAGGGATCGATGTTCATGCCGTGGCCGGGGCCGAAGAGGTAGGCGAGCAGCAGGCCGACCACGAGTGCGACCGTCGTCATGACCTCGAAATAGACCAGCGCCTTGACGCCGACCCGGCCGACCTTCTTGAGGTCGCCGGCGCCGGCAATGCCGTGGACGACGACGCAGAACACGATCGGCGCCACGATCATCGAGATCAGCTTGAGGAAGGCGTCGCTGAGGATCTTGAGCCCGATGGCGAAGTCCGGGACCGCCATCCCCAGGATGACGCCAAGCGCCAGCGCGGCCAGGACCTGGACGAACAGGGAGGCGTAAAGCGGTTTGCGCTCGGCGGCCGGGGCCGCGGCAATGGTCGACATGGTGGACTCCCCAATTTGACGCGTCTTGGACGTCAAAAAGGAGCAACTACCATGCCAGAATGTCGCGGTGGGAACCGAAAACGGCCCTATTCCGCCGCCTTCGCCGTCTTGCCGAACATCCGCGTCGGTACCGGGAAGCCACAGGAGCTGCCGTCGGTGACCTTGACCTGGTCTTCCCACGGCAGGCGGAAGGTGCCGGCGACCATGTCCTGCATAAAGGTATAGGGGCAGTCCATCGCGCCGCCTTTCACGGCGACATAGCCGCGGTGCCAGAGCTGGTAGATGTTGTTCTCGACGCCCCAATTGATCCGCGCCTCGCGCACGAGGTCGGGCCGAACCTCGGCGGTGATGATCTCGTCGGCGCGACCGGTGGTGCCGTGCGCCAGCACCGTGCCGTCGAAATTGACGATCATGCCTTCGCCCATGGAATCGAATGAGCCATCGCTGCCGCACATGCAGACATTCGCCGTCACCATCAGATTCTGGAACGAATTGGCCTGGTTGGTGAAGCGCCAGGCTTGGCGGATCGGAGCGGTGTAGCCGGCGGTACGGATCATGATCTCGGCGCCCTTGTAGGCGCATTCCCGCGCCATCTCCGGGAACATGCCGTCGTGGCAGATGATCAGCGCGATCCTGGCACCTTTCGGTCCCTCGATCACGGGAATGCCGATGTCGCCAGGCTCCCACGGCTCGACCGGAATCCAGGGATGGAGCTTGCGGTAGTACAGCTTGATCTCGCCGTGATCGTCGATGATCAGGCCGGAGTTGTAGGGATTGCCGTGCGGGTTGAACTCCATGATGGAGAAGCAGCCCCAGATCCCGTTGTCGACGCAGGCCTGCTTGAAGGCCGCGACTTCGGGCCCGTCGAGCCGGCACATGATCTCGGGGCTGGTGTCCATCGAGAGGCCGTGCAGCGAGTATTCGGGGAACACCACCAGATCCATGGTGGAAAGGTTGCGGCGCGCCTTGCCGACCATCCAGACGATACGCTCGGTCTGCTTTGCCAGATCGGCCCGAGTTACGACGTTCGGCAGTTGCAGCTGCACCAGCCCGATGACCACGCCCTCAGGCGATTTGTTCAGCCCGCCAAGCCCGTTCATGATCAGCTCCCTTGCTGGAACCAGAGCGCAGCGCCGTTGCGCGCCATCGTTTCGTCGAAGAGCAAATCCGATTTCGACGACGCGCAAAAGTCCATTTTTCAGGCGGGCGGCCGAAAGTCGTGCTCGCGTGGAGCGCCCGCCGTCCCCAGAGCGTGCCGACGCCCATTGCTGCGGCGCGGCGTGCCTCAAATCTCGGCTTGACCCTCCAAATTGCCTGATGTCAGACTTCTGACATGAGTACAGCAAAGCGACATATCGCCAATCTTCGTGACGAATATGCCGAGATGACGCGGCAGCGCATCGTTGCGGCTTTCGTCGAGACGCTGGAGGACGAGGCGGCCGACGATATTTCCATGGCGGCAGTGGCCAAGCGCGCGAAGGTGGCTGAACGAACCATCTATCGGCACTTCAAGACCCGCGCGGAACTGTTTGCTGCGGCCGGCGAATGGATCGAGGACAACGTCTTCAGCTACATTCCCTTCACCTCGCCCGACGAGCTGCCGGAGATCTTCCGCAAGCTGTGCAAGCGGTTCGACCGCCATCCGCATCTGGCGCGCGCCATTGCGATGACGCGGGCCGGCCGCCGGGTACGCGCCGGCTTCCGGCGGCACCTGATCGACCAGCATCGCAAGGCGATGGCGCCGCTGGTGCAGCATCTCCCTGCGAAGGAGGTCCGTCAGGCGGAGGCGCTCGCGTCCTATCTCAACAACGTGCTGGCCTGGAATGCGATGCGCGAGGATTTCGGCATGACCAGCGGCGAGATCGCCGATGCCATCGAGTGGGCGCTCACGACCCTCCTGAAGGACGTCCGGCAGCGCGATGCCGCCGCGGCGCGCAGCGGCAAGGCCGGCAAATCTCCGCGGAAGCGAACCACGATCCGCGAACGTACCGGCGTAGAGTGAGGCAGGCCATGAATGCGATCCCCGACGATCTCATGATCAACGCGCCCGACGAGGTTCGCATCCGCCAGGACCTGGTGCTGACGGCGCTCGGCCACCGCCCGGCCGATCGCTCCTTGCGGGTCGGCAAGTTGCTCGACGTGCACAGCCGCACCTGGAGCGAGGATCAGGAGATCGTCTTCAAGGGCCGGCGCATCGCCTGGGTCGGACCCGCCGGCAGCTATCCCGGCGAAGTGCGCGAGCGCGTGCATCGGCCGGATCTCGCGGCCGTACCCGGCTTCGGCGAGGTGCACAAGCATATCGAAAGCTCGCATCTGACGCCGGAATGGGAGGCCGCGCTGGTGCTGCCGCATGGCAATACCTGGACCTGCGAGGCAAGCCACGAGTTCTCCAACGTCAACGGCGCGCGCAATCTCGAGTTCTGGTTCGAAGCGCGTCGCCGCGGCTCGCCGCTCAAGATCTTTCCGCAGCCCGGCTCGGCGGTGCCGCCCACGGCCTATGAATGGGGCGGCGGCTGGTATGGCCGCGATGAGCAGGCACGCTTCATGAGCGAGAGCCTGATGGTGACCGGGCTCGACGAGGTCATGGACTGGCCAGCGGTCTGGAATCCCGACAATCCGTCCTACAAGCGGCTCTGGGGCATGATCGAGGCGACATTCGCGGCGCGCGGCGTCGTCGAAGGCCATGCCTCTGGCTTGCGGGATCTGCCCTCCATCAACGCCTTTGCCGCGGCCGGGCTCGCGTCCGACCACGAAGTGCAGACTCCGGAGGAAACCTGGGACAAGCTCACCCGCGGCCTGTTCGTCGAGCTGCGCGTCTATGCCATGGACGAGATCGTCAGATGGCTGCTCGCGAAGGGTTTGCAGGACTGGTCGCAGATCGCGTTCACGACGGACGACCGCAGTGCCAGCCACACGCTCGAGCTCGGCGCCAGCGACCACAATGCGCGCGTCGCGATCGAGGCCGGCCTTGCGCCGGAAATCGCCATCCAGTGTCTCACCATCAATCCGGCGCGCCACATGCGCCTCACGCCGTTCGTCGGCAGTCTGGCTCCAGGCCGTTTCGGCGACGTGGTGCTGCTTTCGGATGTTGCCAAACTCACGATCGCCGAAGTGTGGGCCGATGGCGCCCAGATCTCCGAAGGCAAGCGCTACGTTGGCCAAGTGCCCGAGATCCTCTGGCCGGACTGGGCAACGAAGACGGTCAACATCAAGCGCTCGATCCAGCCTCAGGATTTCGAGCTGCGGGCCGAGCCCGGCCGTACCACGATGAAGGCGGCCGTGATCCGTCCCTTCCATTGGCATCCCGAATTCTACACCCTCGAACTGCCGGTGCGCGACGGTGCCGTGCAGCGCGACGAGAGCGAGGCCATCACCAAATTTGCGATCGTCGACCGCTTTTCGGGCGACGGGCGCATCGCAAAGATGTTCTGGCGCGGTTGTGGACCGCGCACGTCGGAGACGGCGGTTGCCTGCTCGGTGGCGCACGACAAGCACAATATCTGGGTGGTCGGCTCGTCCGACGCGGCGATGGCGAAGGCGGTGAACGCGCTGATCGAACTTCAGGGCGGATGGGCGCTGGTGCGCGAGGGCGAGCTCGTTGCAACCGTGCGCTTCGAGGTCGGCGGGCTGATGAGCTGCCGCTCGGCGCAAGCGCTCGATGCCGAGATGCAGGCGCTCTACGCGGAGGGACGCAAGGTCGACTGGATGTATGAGCCGACCTACCGGCCACGCTGGTATCCGGGATTCCCCGAGCGGCTGATGTTCGCGACGCTGACCTGCGCGCCCTGGAGCTGGGTGCTGGTGGCGCCGTGTGAGCAGGCGCCGCTCGGCTTCATCAACGTGCAGACCGGCGAAGCACACCCGGTGGTCTGGTAGGGGGAGGATTGGGATGAACGAGATGACGAAGCCGCAAGCCGCCTCCACGGAGCCGGCGCCGCGCGCAGCCGCTGGACTGCTCGATCGCATCTTCGGCCTCACCGAACGTGGCACGAGCGTCGGCCGCGAGGTGATGGCCGGCGCGACGACGTTCGCGGCGATGGCCTATATCATCGCTGTGAACCCGGCGATCATGTCCAACGCCGGAATGGATCGTGCCGATCTCGTCAGCGCCACGGCACTCGCCGCGATTGTCGGCTCGGTGATGATGGGGCTGTGGGCCAATCTGCCGCTCGCTGTTGCGCCGGCGATGGGATCGAACGTCATCTTCACCTATGTCATCGTCAAGCAGATGGGTATGCCCTGGCAGGGCGCGCTCGCCATGGTCGCCTTCACCGGCGTTCTGTTCCTGATCCTCAGCCTGTCGAAGCTGCGCGAGAAAGTCGCGAAGGACGTTCCGGAGGCACTGAAGATCGGCATCCAGGCGGCCGTCGGCACGCTCATCGTCTTCATTGCGTTGCGCGGCGCCGGCTTCGTGGTCCAGAACCCGTCGACCTACATCGCGATGGGATCGCTGCGCAGCCCGCCGGTGCTGCTGACGCTGTTTGGCCTCCTGCTCACGCCGGTGCTGGTGGCGCGCCGGGTGCCGGCGGCGCTGATCCTGTCGATCGCGGTACTCACCCTGATCGGCTTCTTCGTTCCCGGCGGCAACGGTAAGATGGTGACGTCGGTGCCTTCGGCGATCATGTCATGGCCCCGCTGGCCGACCAGCACCTTCATGGCGCTCGACTTCGGCTATCTCTTCAGCCATTTCGTGGTGGCGCTGCCGCTGCTGTTCTACTTCCTGTGTGCCGAGTTCTTCTCGACGCTTGGCACGCTGATCGGCGTCACGGGCGCCGCCAATCTGCGCAAGCCCGATGGCTCGATCCCGAACGCCACCGCCGCGTTTGCAACCGATGCGACGGCATCCATCGTCGGCCCGCTACTCGGCACCTCCGTCGTCACGGCGTACATCGAGTCCATCACCGGCGTGCAGGCTGGTGGCCGGACGGGACTGACTTCGCTGACCGTTGCGGGACTCTTCTTTCTCGCGCTGTTCTTCTGGCCGGTCTTCGTCATCATCCCGCCACAGGCGACTGCGCCCGCGCTGGTGCTGGTCGGCGTGTTGATGATGCAGGGGCTTGCCCGTATCGACATGACGGAACTCGTCAATGCGGTTCCGATCGTGCTGACGCTGCTCGTCACCGTGCTGACCAACAACCTCATCAACGGAATGGCCCTGGGCACGCTGAGCTACATCGCCCTGGAAGTGGCTGTCGGCCGGCGATCGCAGATTCCGGCAATGGTGTGGGGGCTCGGTGTCGTGTTCATCGCTTACGCGATCGTGATCGCCCAGATCTTTTGACGCGCGGGCGTTACGCTGCGAGATCCAGCAATTTGCACGATCCGCGCACCAGCGCCTTGCGGCCGGCCGGTGTCATCGCGGGCGCGCCGTCATCGACGACAACGAGGCCGAGCTTGACGAGGCTTTCGACGAGATAAGCCTTCGCGAGGCGACCGTTCGACACCGGGTTGCGAAGCGCCTTCAGCGCTTCCCATTGGTCGGGTGAAAGATCGAAGTCGAAATCGTTGCTCATGTTGCCTCAAGCGATCGTACCGTTCGCACGCCTCTGTTAACGGCGCTGCATGAAGACCATGCGACGACAATGAGTCGGGAATTCGGTGGGTGGTTTAGAACTTCTCTTCACGAATTGCCGCACTTCGTTGCGCCACAAGAGTTAAGATCGTTCGCGCACGAATATCGTCCCGATCTCCGATCACTAATTGATGATTGCCTCTTGATCGTGCGGAGCTACCGCAGTGCACGGGAAGTACTGCTGTCCCATTCTGCGTCGCGATATGCACAGAAATCGTGAGGCGAGGGGTACGGGACTCTGCTAGGTTGATTTGCAGGGGATTGGCTTCACACAGCAGGGGTGTGAGTGCATGAACAGGCTTGTGGAAATTCGCAGTCAGGAATTCCTGTGCCGGGAGCGCGCCGCGCTGGATTCGGAGCGCCGGGTGTTCTGGCTCGCGCAGGCCCAGGAATGGGAGCAGCGCGCGCTCGACGAAATTGCGTATCACTTTCGGGAGTGCAACCTCGTCCGGGCCGAGTTGGCTGCCGCCTGACACCAGACGACGGACGTGATCGCCGTCTACTGATAAGTCGCCACGATGTCCGACACTGCGCGCTCGAGCTGGTGCGCGGTGGCGCATTGGCGCACCACGCTGCAAAAGGTCGCATAGCGCGGCATCTCGGAATCGCCAAAGCCCCAGGCGAGCCGCCCCTCGGGATTGAGCCAGACGAGCCGCTTCGAGCGCTCGGAGATCCGGCGCAGGATGTCGGCGCGCGGATCGAGATTGTTGCTGCGGGCATCGCCGAGCACGATCACCGTCGTCTGCGGCGTCAGCGCGCTCATGAAATCCTTCTCGAAATCGACCAGCGACGAGCCGTAGTCGGATGAGCCGAAGCCGACTTTGGACATGATCTCGGCCATCGCCTCTTCCGGCGATTTCGATTCCAGGATGTCGCTGACCTCGATCAGGTGCGAGGAGAAGGCGAAGGAGCGGACGTCGTCGACCACCTCGTGCAGCGAGTGGATCAGGAGCAGGAAGAAATCGGAGACCTGCGCGACAGAGCCGGAGACGTCGCAGAGCGCGACGATTTTCGGCCGGTCGCGATGCTTGCGCTTCCACGCCGTGAGGAAGGGCACACCGCCCCAGGCCGCGTTACGACGCAGCGTGCGGCGGACGTCGAGATGGCCGCGGCGCTGGCGCTTGCGCGGCTTGGAATAGCGCTCGCGCAGGCGGCGCGCGATCTGGCGGATGAGGGCGCGCATCTCGACGACCTGGCGCCGCTCGATGCGCGCAAGCGGCGCATTGCGCAGGATATCGTTGCGGAGGTTCTCGGCTTCTTCGCGGGCATAGAGCGCAAGACCCTGCGAGACGGTGTCGCGGACCGCCTCGCGCAAGGCGTCGAGCGCGGCGCGCAGGCGCTCGGCCAGCGCGGGATTGGTTGCGGTCAGCTGGTCGAGGTCGTCGCGCAGGCGCTGAAGGCCCATGGCGTCGAGGATGCGGCTGGAGAAGATGCCGCGCTGCGTGGAATAGCGGATGTCGGACAGGGACGCGGCGCCGGCCGCGCTGGCGATCGCTGCCGCGGTCGCATTGCGATCCTGCGACAGCAGCATCTGCGCGAGCGGGCCCAATTCCTCTTGCGGCGAACCGCCGCCCGCATCACTGGCCGCGCCGGAAGCGGGAGCTTGATCCGTATCCTGCGACGCATCCTCGTCAGCGCCCTCAGGCTGCTCCTGCCGCGGCTCGGGCTGGCTGAAGAACAGGTCGAAGCAGTCGGCGAGCGCGAGTTTCTCGTCCTGCGATTTGGCAAGCGTCAGAAGCAGGGTGTCGCGCAGGATGGTTCGGTCTGAAAAGCCGACCTGCGCAACCGCGCGCATCGCATCGATGCTTTCGGCGGGCGAGACGTGTACGCCCGCGCCACGTGCTGCCCGAAAGAAACGATGGATGTTCTCGCGCATCGGCGTCAACCGAAGACGTTGGATCGTGCTGCCTTGGCAATGAAGGTCGTGACCTGGGGCTGGGCCGCCTCGATATCGGCTTCGTATTTCAGGAGCACGTTGAGCGTGTCCTTGACGATCTCGGTGTCGAGCTCGGAAGCCTGAAGCAGCACCAGCACGCGCGCCCAATCGATGGTCTCGCTGACCGAGGGCAGCTTCTTCAAATCCAGCGAGCGGATCTCGTGGATGAATCCGACCATCTGCCGCCGCAGCGTCTGCGAGATGCCGGGCACGCGGCTCTCGACGATGCGCTCTTCCAGACGCTGCTCGGGGAAGCCGATATGCAGATGCAGGCAGCGTCGCTTCAGAGCATCGCCCAGGTCGCGCTCGCTGTTGGAGGTGAGGATCACCGTCGGCGGTGTGATGGCGGAGACGGTGCCGAGTTCGGGGATCGTGACCTGGAAGTCCGAAAGGATTTCCAGCAGCAGCGATTCAAACTCCGCGTCCGACTTGTCGATCTCGTCGATCAGCAGCACGCAGCCGCCCGGCTGCTCCAGCGCCTGGAGCAGCGGCCGCGGCTCGACGAACTCCTTGGAGAAGAACACGTCGCCGAAATCGTGGAGCTGATCTAGCGCAGCGTGCAGCGTCTGCGCGCCGCCGAGCACCTCGCCGAGCTTGTCCTTGAGGATCTGCGTATAGAGAAGCTGCTTGGCGTATTTCCACTCATAGAGCGCCTTGGCCTCGTCGAGGCCCTCGTAGCATTGCAGGCGGATCATCTTCATGCCGCGCCAGGCGGCGATCGCCTTGGCAAGCTCGGTCTTGCCGACGCCCGCAGGGCCCTCGACCAGGATCGGCTTCTCGATCTGCTGCGACAAATAGACGGCGGTCGCGATCTGCCGGCTCGCGATATAACCCTGCGCGGCGAGGCCGCTCTCCACTGCCTCGATCGCGGTCGAGGGCTTCTGTTCAGCCACGAATGGGCGCTCCCAAAGGTCTTGCTTGAAGCCTGTTCTGCCTGCGTTCCAGGCAAAGGACAAGCCTCCTTTGGGAGACATCAGACCCGCGTGAACGGCGTTTTTTCCGTTTAGCGCAAATACTTGAGCGGTTTGCCGATCGCGCGGTCAGTGCCGCAGCAGCTCCGGCTTCCGGATCGTCTGCCGGACCTCGGCGCCGCAATCGGCGCATTCATAGACGAAGTCGATCTTGGCAAGGCTCCAATGCGGTTCGACCTCGCGCACATACATCGGCAGGAACCCCATGCAGGTGGGGCAATTCACAGGCGCGATCTCGACATCCTGATGATGCTGTACATAAGCCGGCATCTCGGTTCTCCTTCGCAGGCGACCACCAAACCCCGCGCAAAAGCTACTGCCGGTTGCCCCGAGGCCGTCATCAACTCTTTCGAACAGAGGCGGAACGGCGGGCATTTGTCGTTCGCTGTGACATTCTTGTTACGTCTCTGTACTGTAACGGGCAGATCAAATGCCTATTTCACAGGCCGATCCGGTTCTCGGACCTTCACTGCAACGATAAGGGAGCAACCCCATGACGCATGCCATTCGCTTTCACAAGACCGGCGGGCCGGAAGTCCTGGTCTGGGAGGAGGTCAGTGTCGGCAAGCCCGGACCGGGCGAGGCCCGCATCCGTCACACCGCCGTCGGTCTCAACTTCGTCGACATCTACAACCGTTCGGGTCTTTATCCAGCGCAGCTGCCGAGCGGGCTCGGCAGCGAGGCAGCGGGCATCGTCGAGGAGATCGGGCCAGGTGTCACCGATCTGAAGCCGGGCGATCGCGTCGCCTATGGCGCCTCGCCGCTTGGCGCCTATTCCGAGGCGCGGCTGATCCCCGCCGACCGTCTGCTGAAGCTGCCTGACGGCGTCGACGACAAGACGGCGGCGGCGATGATGCTGAAGGGGCTGACGACGCAATATCTGATCCGGCAGACCTATCGGGTGAAGGCCGGCGACACGATCCTGCTCCATGCCGCGGCCGGTGGTGTTGGCCTGATCCTGAGCCAATGGGCCAAGCATCTCGGCGCGACCGTGATCGGCACCGTCAGCAACGACGAGAAGGCAAAGCTGGCCAAGGCGCATGGCTGCGACCATGTCATCATCTACACGCGCGAGGATTTCGTGAAGCGCGTCGATGAGATCACCGGTGGCAAGAAGGTGCCGGTGGTCTACGACTCCGTCGGCAAGGACACGTTCCTGAAATCGCTGGACTGCCTCGCGCCGCTCGGCGTCGCTGCGCTGTTCGGCCAATCCTCCGGCGCGGTCGAGCCACTCAATCTCGGCCTGCTCGCCCAGAAGGGCTCGCTCTACGTCACCCGTCCGACGCTGTTCACCTATGCCGCCAAGCGCGAGAGCCTGGTGGCGATGGCGGGCGAGCTGTTCGACGTCGTCAAGTCCGGCGCGGTCAAGATCGAGGTGCACCAGACCTATCCGCTGAAGGACGCGGCTAAGGCGCACGCCGATCTCGCGGCACGCAAGACGACGGGATCGACCGTGCTCCTGGTGTGATGCTCTGCCGGACGCTGACGCAGACCGCCCGGGCCTGCGTCACGTCCGTTCGTGCTTGCGCAGGTCGCGGACGTGATCGAGTCCGATCGCCTGGAGGTCGACATCTTCAGGCGCAATGTGGGGAAGGGCGGCTTCGGTCAGGATGGCCTCGGTGACGTCCTCGACCGAGCTCTCCGCGATCTCGTGGATGAACGAGATGTTCCGGTATTCACCCGAGGCAACGCGGGCGATGACCTCGCGCCTCGTGATTTCAGGATCGACGACGGCCTCGCGGCCGCGCCGCCCGTAGTCGATCATCACGACGAAATACTGCATGGAGACGATCCTGCCGCGCCCCAGCGGTCGGGAGCGCGGCAGAGTATTTCCGAAAAACAGAATTAAGTCAAGTTCGATTTCCAAAAATCGGAAATCGGCGACCTATTTGCCCTTCTTGCGGGGGCGCGCCGACTTGGCGCGCAGCCGCTCGAGCTGACCCTTGGGCATGGAGAGGCAGATCTCCCCGACCCAGTCGAGCTTGACGCCGACGATCGGCTTGGCGTTGAAGCTGGTGAGATTGACGACGGAGGGGGATTTGCCCCGCTCGATGGTCTTCAAATAGCGTTCGCCGGTCTTGAGCCGGACCACGGCCTCTTCGCCGTAGAAGCTCGACAGCGGATGACGCTGGTCCTTGTAGACCACGATCACGTCGCCGCTCTCGTATTTGGGCAGCATCGAATCGCCGACGATCTCGAATGCAATCGTCTCTTCCATGATCGGGAAGGGCAGCGCGATGTCGCCGAGACCCTCCGGAGGAACCTGCTCATAGTCCGGCTCGATCACGGCGCCGGCACCCACGCGCCCCATGATCGGCGCGAGGTTGAGCTCGAGATACTCCATGATCGGAATGATCTCCGAGGCCTTCACAAGGCGCTCGCCACCAAGAATCTCCGAGACCGCGCCGGGGCGCACGCCCATCGCTGCCGCCAGGCCCCCCTTGCTTTTGCCCGTCTTCTCCAGGCCCCGCTCGATCATTGCAACGTCCAACATGGTGATTCCCTCGATTGCCCATCGTCTCGCCTCTTGTAATCCGAAATTCGGAATTGATGCAATTATGAATATCAGAATTACGGCTTGACTCTCGCTTCGGAATACCGGAATGTGTGTCTCGCCTCCCGGTCGTGCGATCGGAGGAGGTGCATCACAGGACAGCAGCATGGAACCGGGTCATTGGCCGTCGGAGCACTCCGACGCGCTTCGCGACAATTTTCTCAAGGGAATATCTTATGCGGAGATCGGAAGACGGATTAACGCAAGGTTTGGAACGGCTTATACGCGCAGCGCAGTGGCTGGCCGCGCCAAGCGGCTCGGGCTCGTTGCGCCGGAACGGGTGACGAGCCCGTCGATCGTGCCGTCGCTGCCGGGCGAGACCGGTCTGCTTTCGCCGCGCCGGCCGGCGTTAAATCTGCCGCCGAAGTCTGCACTGAAGCCCGCGCGGGCCAAGTTGCGCTGTGTCGGCGTTCAGCCGCGTCTCGTCCAGCTGGTCGATCTTGCGCCGGCCGACTGCCGTTACCCCTATGGAGGTGACAAGGACGGGGAGGAGCTCGCCTTCTGCGGCCACCCGCGCCAGCCGGCCTCCAGCTATTGCGCGCCGCATGCGCGCCTGACGCGCCGCTCCGGGGCTGCGTCCGCCCGTGTCGCGGGTCCCGTCGTGCTGAGGCTGGTCTCCGCCGCCTGAAAGTGCGCTCGCCCGTTCAATCGTCAATCTTGCAAGGAGTATCCGAGTGGGACGTGTCCGACGCAACAGATCCTACAAACTGGCACAGATCTACGACCGGCGGTCGCGCGAGGTGCCATTCAATGCGGAAGTGGCGGAGGTCGAGATCGACAATCCGCTGGCGCTCGATCCCGGCGAGAAGATCATGGCAATCCGGTCGATCCGTAGCGATCCGCTCGGCCGCCTGCACTCGCACCACCAGATCGACGAGGCACAATATCGCGGCGGGCGCGCCTTCCAGAACGATTGGGAGCGGGCGGAGCGGGGCCCTCAGGCGATGGACCCAACCCGCGAATATGTCGATGGCGCCCGCACGCGCGAGCCCGTCACCGAGAGCCAGCGACAGGCGGTGCTGCGGCTGAACCGGATCGAGCGCGAACTCGGCACCGACGGCGCCGCGCTGGTGCACGACGTGCTGGTGCTGGGGCTGACCATGGATCAGATCGGGCAGCGTCGCGCCGTCCGTACGCAGCGCTGGAACGACTATTTTGCGCGGCGGTTTCGCGAATGCCTGGACCGGCTGGCACTGATCTACGGCTTTGCGACGGAGGCGGGGACGCAGCGTGCAGACCAGCGCAGATGATTGCGGCCCGCCGGCGGTCTCGGCCGCCGGCGTGCCGGTCTGCTGCTTACGGATGCGGTACAATCTGGTAAGGCGTCGTGTAGGGCTCGACACGCAGCGAGGCGTTGGCCAAAAGCCCGATCCTGGCGGTCGGTGCCTGCTGCAATTCGCCGTTCGGGCCGCGATGCACGTTGTATTGCCAGACGGTGAGGTCACCCTTCTGCGCCAGCGCGTGCGCAACCGCGCTCGCGTCATTGCCGCCGAGCGCCTGAAGCTCCTCCGCCGACAGTCCGACGACGATTTCGTCCTTGATGGTGACGATCTTGAACAGATTCATCTTGGTCTCCTGCGCCCATGCGCCTTGTATCGAGAGGGTGAAGAGCGCAACCGCGGCGCCCTTGATGAGATCGCAGCGAGAAAGCATGCCGTCGTCCTTTGGTGCTGACGCGCGCCCGAATCGGTTGAGTCCGTCAGCCATGGCGCCCGTGATCTGCGTGGCCGTATCGCAACGCTTGGTCGTCCGATCTTGAACGATGGTTCATCGGCGGCAACATGTCGGGAGCGATGAACCTTGATGCGAAGAGGCGAGTCCAAGAAGGCTCGAGGGGATACGTCAGATGAAATTCGCCCGCATTGTTTGCCTTCTTGTGTCTGCCGGTACCGCAGGCACCGCCGCGGCGGCAGATCCCTTCTACATCGGAAGCTGGACATTTGCGGCTGCCGTGGTCGCGCCATGGGCCGATGCGCAACGCAAGCCTGACGACACGGAGCGGGCGCGGCTGATGGGCAAGACAGTCGTCCTGAAGGCGAAGGAAATCTCGGGGCCGCGCCCCTTTGCCTGCGCCAGGCCGCAGTACAAGGTAACGGATTATGGCCCCGACATGATCTTCCAGGGCGCATTCGACGAGATGCAACGTGCCGACAAGAAGGCCGATCCCAAGGCGCTTGCCGCCTCGCTCGGCTTCGCGGGCGCCCCGATCAGGACTTTGGAGACCGGTTGCGAGATCGACGTTCATTTCGTCGACGATACAACCGCCGAGGTGGGACTCAACAATTACGTGTATACGCTGAAGAAGCGTTAGATTGCCTGCATCAATGCCCATTCATGCCGGAAACAAGGCGAAATGCTGTGCTGGTTGACAGCAATCAGGGCCGTGTGCGTGACTGATGCCGCTTCTTGACGCAGGTGGGTGACGGCGGTCCATATTCCTGTTATCCGGAATCGCGGTGGTGCGATGCAGACGAAGCATCGCTAAGCCGTTGGTCGGGCTTGCCGGAAGGGTTGTTTCTTGGCATAACTACAACCTGTTCGGTTGAGCCTGAGCGTGCTAACCCGCCGGGGCCCGCAGCCGAGAGTTCGTCCTCTCCATGGCACCCGGTTATGGTGTTCGGCTCTCGAGTGGGACGATCAGGAAGGCCGATGCTTGTCATGGGTGCGAGATGAAGAACCTCAATTTCGCCGCTGAACTGCACCTCAAGCTCGGCGCGCCTGCGAGCGGCACGGTCGAAAGCCTGCGCCTGCTCCGCGCTTTTTTGAAGCTCGCGCCTCGCCAGCGCTTCGAGGTCATCAAGCTCGTTGAAGACCTCGCCACCGAAGAAGCCCTTTCCGAACACCCCCTGTCCTGAGCCGGGCGCACGTCCTAACGCCTTTTCCTTCGTTTTCCTGCCCAAGCCGGATCGCCGGGGGACGTTTGCCCCCGGGTTCGCCGCTGGAATGCGGTCCGGCAAGTGTGGTATTCAGCTAAGAAAAAGGGAGGAGTGCGACCATGATCGAACCGAAGCTCGAAGTTCCGGCCGAACTGCGCGACTTGGCCGAGAAGACGATCGACCAGGCGGAACAGGCATTCGGCATGTTTTTCGATGCCGCCACCAAATCGATGTCATCGGTTCCCGGAGCAGGGACGGAAGTGTCGAAGCAGGCGCTCGCTTTCACCGAGCAGAACATGAAGTCGGCGTTCGAGCATGCGCGCAAGCTCGTTCATGCCACCGACCTTCAGGAAGCGATGCGAATCCAGTCCGACTTCCTGCGCAGCCAGTTCACCAGCGCCGGAGACCACATGCGCCAGATGACCGGCAGTCTCATGCAGCCGGGCAAGGGCAAATCCTGATTCCCGGTCTGTGCGCTGCGTGCCTACAAATTGATCTTGCGCAGCATGGAGATCCGGATTTCGATGCTGGCGCAGGTCCATGATGGGCCACCGAATGGTTTCTCATTCGCCGTCCATCATCCTTTCTGCTGATCCCTGTCGGTCCTCCGGCAGGGATTTGCATTTTGTGACAAGTTTCGCGATTGGCCGGCGCTCTATGGACGCAGCGATCCGATATAGGCCGCGATGTCGCCGGCTTCGGTCCGGCTCAAGGGAAAGCTCGGCATCTTCGGATGCGGGTCGAGCAGGAAGAAGGCGAGCTTCTCCGGACTGAAGTCCGGCCGTCGCGCAACGGATGCGAAGGAAGGGACGTCGGCGCTGGCTTCCGCCTGGCCATTGGCCACGACATGGCAACTTGCGCACCAGCGCTTGGCCAGGTCGGCACCGTGACCGGCATCGGCGGCGAGAGCGGATGAGGAACTCGAGGCCACGGCAAGCAGCAGGCAAATTCGTCTCAAATGCTGGTGCATCGGGCAACCCTCATGCGTTCGCTTGCGGCCACCGTGCTCATCCGCAGCATGATCCCGGAAATTGGGAGAGATCGATGCGGGCAATGATCGACCGCAGCAGCCTGCGGGCCGAACGATAGAGATGCCGCACGAATCCGGGCGTCCTTGTCGCGGGCAGGCCCAGCCGTTTCGTATCAAGGCTTTCGATGTAGTGCGACACGTGCCTCTCCGAGATTGTGAGACCGTGTCTATCGTGGCTGGCCCGGAGCCGCCTTGATCTGCCGCAAGGCGTCCCCGGCTAACTAATAGTCGCCGGGGTTCATGATCATCGGACTTTTCGTTTCGGCCGGCGCGAGCGCGCTGCTGGCGCTGTCACGCAGGAAGCGGTCGAGCGTCGCCTGGATCTTCTCCTTGACCGCGTCGGGTCCGCGATCGCTCATCTCGGTGTGCTGCGCACCGGTGTGGACGATGTCGATGCCGCGCGCCTTGGCCTCTTCCGGCGTCGGCAGCACGCCCGGGTCGGTCAGGAAATGCGGATCCTTCGAGCGGAACGACAGGATCTTCAAGTTGTCGCTGAGCACGAAAGGCACCCGAAGATTGTCGAGTGTGATCACTTTCGACACCAGCTCCGGGTGCTGATGGGCGACATACATGGACACGTCGCCGCCGTTGGAATGACCGACGAGGGTGATGTGGTCGTAGTCGGCGTTCTCCTGCCGCCTCTTCAGTTCGCCCAAGGTGAAGAGGATGTTGGCCTCGCAGCGGATATAGACTTCGCGCCGGCCGACAAATTGCTGGCCGACATGGGTCATTAGCGGCGGATCGCTGGGCAGGTCCTGCTGGATGCTGGCGACGAGATAACCCCGCGCCGCGAGCCCGTTGGCGAGGAAGGAATACTCGGTGGCCCTGACGGTATTGCCGTTGCTGATGATGGCGAGCGGCAGCTTCCAGAGACCGAGATTGGCCTTGGTCTCGTAATCGCGCCGCACCGCGATGTCGACCGAGATTGGCCGCTGGCGCGAGGCGTCGAACAGGGTCCAAACCTCATGGCGGATCGCGAACCGGCTGACGACGAAATATTCGCCGACGCCGAGGACGCAAAGAAACGCCAGAATTGCAAACACCCTCTTCATGGTTCCGTCCCAATCACATTCGACTGAAAATGGTCATTGGAAGCCCCCGGATCGAGCGATCGTGACCAGGTTACGGGATTAAATTTAGGCAAGTCTATGAGCAAGGCCGCAAAAGGGCCGCATGCCGGGTACGCGGCATGAGGGGTTTGCAGCTAGAGGCAGCCGCTCCTGCCGCGTTCGGGGCAGAGCCGGAATGCGCTCGACAGCGTGAACAGGAAACGCGGGCTGCGGCGCTCGTTGTCCGGCGCCCGGTAGCTCAAGGGGACGGCAACCCCGAGATCGGCCTGGAGATCGTCCCACAGAAAGAACCGCGCGCCGACTCCGGCCGATGTCAGCGACAGGCCGTCCCTCAGCCGGTAGCCGTCGTTCCAGACTGCGCCGGCGTCGCCGAAGGCGTAGAGCTGGTAGCCGGTCCAGTAGCGGAAATTGAGCTTCTGGTCGAAGCGCAACTCGAGCGAGCCGGCAAGACCGTTGTCGCCGCTGATCTCGGCTGCGCCGTAGCCCCGGCCGAAGGCCGCGCCGCCGAGATAGAACTGCTGCGAGGTGAACAGCGGCCGCGATGCCGTCTGGCTCGCCGCCGCGAGCTTGAGCGACCATGCGCCGTTGAGCGTCTGGTAGCGCGTGAACCAGAGGTTCAGCACCGAGAAGTTCGATGAGGCACCGTCGCGCGACAACAGATCGTCGTCGAAATGCGATGCGCCGAAGACGTCGAGGCCCTGACGGTAGGTCAGCGTTGCGAAATTGGTGCCGCCGAAGCGGTCCTGGAGCCGGTAGTCGGCGGTCAGGCTCGCGGTCCGGATGTGGTCGTTGTACCAGGGGCCGTAAAGATCATGCTCGGACACGTTGCTGAAGGCCCCAGCCACCGTAAGTGTCAGTGCCGACGATTGCGACATGAAGGGCACGGTGCTTGCCCGTACCTCGAAAGCTTCGGTCGTCGTGATGTCGCTGTCGAGGCGGCGGGCATCGCCCGGTCGGACCGCGCTGTAGAGGACGGACGCGCCAAGGCGCACGCCGTCGACGCCGACAGGCGCGTCGTAGGACAGCCGTGCGAAGCCGAGCTGGCGCGGATCGTTGGCAATGGTCGACAGGTTGACCGCCAGCGTGTCGCCAGGCGTGAGGTAGGAATTGAACGCGCCGGTCGCATAGGTCTGCCAAGGGCCGACCGAGGACGAGCCGAGATTGTCCAGGCCGAACGATGTGAACACGTGCCAGGTCTTCAAATAGACGGTGAGGCGGAAGCGGCCGGTCGCACCGCCGATCTCCTCCAACGCGGTATCGGTGATCCGGACGCCCGGCCTGCCGTTGATGAGGAAAAGCTGGCGTTCGAGCGTTGCCAGGCGCGACGGCTGCTCGGCCAGAACCGGCCCGAGCATCGGCCTCACGCCGAACTGCTCGGCACCGTCGCCTTTCAGTTCAGCCTGCACGATGGCGCCCTCGATCACCTGGATCCGGACCATGCCGTCGGCAATGTCCTGCGGCGGCACGACGGCCCTGCTCAGATGGAATCCATCGGCACGGTAAAGGTCGCTGATCGCGCCGGCGATCGCGGCGAGGTCCGCCTGTGAGACCTTCTTGCGGAGATAAGGCTGATAGACCGCGGCGATGCGATCACGGGAGACGATGTGGGCCCCAGTGACATTGATGCCGCGGAGCACGAACTGAGGCTTGGTATCGCCGCCGGTGTTGGGCTGGCCGACCGTCGGTAGCTTGACCGGAGGTCGGCTCAGCGTTTCCCGCTCGGTTTGGTTTTCAAAGTATTTCTCGGGTTGGCGCGGATCAAAACCCGGCTGGTTCGCCTGCTGAGCGAATGATTGCGGAACTCCCGTGAAAATCGGTGCCAGCAGTACCAACGCGGTAAGGAGGAACCGCTTCTCAACACGCGCCGCGAACCCGTCTCCGTAGTTTGACGGAGATTTTCTCATAAGGGGGTAAGGGTTCGTTAGTCGCATGATTTTTCTTAGTTTTTTATGGTCAATGATTGGTTAATGCGGCTGCTCGGCTCGCCAGTTCCCGCTAATTCTCTCTTGAGTGATTTCGGATACGCCTCAGGTCTGGCTGTAACGCGGACTGAGGATCGACATGCTCGGCACAAGTGGAATGCGGTGCACCTTCGCGGCGGTGCTGACCCTGGGAATGGCTTCCGGTGCACTCGCTGCGGAGGATGGCGTCTGGTCGGTCAGCAGAGCCGTCGGCGAGGTCTGGGTCGCCACCAACGGCGCGCAGCAGGTATCGTTGAATCAGCAGGAGGCGCTCAAGCCCGGCGACACTATTCGCACCGGGCGTAACGGGCGCGTTCTGCTTGTCCGTGGCGAGGAAACGATGCTGATCTCTCCCAACTCGGTGGTCGGCTTGCCGGCCGAGACGAAGGAGGGTCTCTCGACCACCATCATCCAGCAGGCAGGTTCGATCCTGCTCGAGGTGGAGAAGCGCAACGTCAAGCATTTCGAGGTCGAGACGCCCTATCTCGCCGCCGTGGTCAAGGGAACGCAGTTCAGCGTCACCGTGAATGCGGGCAGCACCCGGGTCGGCGTGCTCCGCGGCCAGGTCGAAGTCTCCGACTTCAAGACGGGACAGATCGCTCAGGTCATGCCCGGACAAGCGGCCACTGCCTTTGAGCATGGCAAGCCCGGCCTCAGCCTGAGCGGTGCGGGGACGTTCAACCCGATCGAACATGGCAAGCCGCGGGCCTCGACGATCGAGCGAATTCCCGTGCCGAAATCGGGACTGTCGGCGCCGCGCAATGCGGCGAGCGGCCATGCGATCCATGCGCTCGGTCCGATCGACAAGGGGACCAAGGCAAACGGTGCGCTGAAGCCATCGCATCTGACGGCCGGAGGTCAGCCACCCAGGGCCGGTGTCGTGCGCATCTCGAGCTCGCTCGGCGAGGTCAAGCTGAACGTCCATAAGGTCACGCACGGGCTGGCCCACGACGCAACTGCACCGGGGCGCGTGCGCAACGCGAACGCGAGCACCGGTACCGAGACGGTCTGGAGCGATACGAAGGCGAGCACGACGACCACGGCTGCCAGCAGCTCCGCCGTAACGGCGGCCACCTCGTCGTCAAGTGCGACGACGACCGTTGCGACCACCGCTGGGTCGACCAGCGATGCGTCCGGAGGAAACGCCGGAAAGGGAAGCAACGGGAATAGCAAGGACAACAACGGTAACGACAACAACGGTGCCACCGGTAACGGCAAAGGCAACAATGGCGGCGGTAACAGCAGCCACGGCCACGGGAATGCCTACGGTCACAACAGACGCTAAGGCGATTTCCTAGGGGATGAGGGGGCGCACTCGCCGAAGCGGGTGTGCAGGAGGATCGGGTGAAACGCTACCGGCCGCATATTCTTGTCGTGATCGCGCTGGCGGTCGTGCTGTCCACGGGATGGCATGGTGCGCTTCGCAACGCGCTCACCGATCTGCGATTCGCCTGGCAATCGCGTGCCGCCAGCGGCAATGTCGTCGTGGTGGCCATCGACGCGCCCTCGATCGACCAGATCGGGGTGTGGCCCTGGCCGCGCCGGCTCCACGCGGAGCTGTTGCACAAACTCGAAAGTGCCGGCGCGCAGGACGTAGCCTTCGATGTCGATTTCAGCACGCCGTCGGATCCGGCCTCCGACGAGGCGTTCGTCAAGGCGCTTCGAGAGGTCGGCGGCTCGACGATCCTGCCGTCCTTCAGGCAGCCGGCGCCCAATGGTGGCGCGGCTCACATCAATCGCCCCCTGAAGCCGTTCAGCAACCAGTCTTGGCCCGCCGTCGTCAATGTCGCGGTTGAATCCGACGGGCTCGTTCGCCGTTATCCGGTCGGCGAGAAGCTCGGCGACGCGTTGATGCCGTCGATGGCCGTCGTGCTGGCTGGCCAGGACGCCAATCGGCGGTCCCCCTTCCTTATCGACTTCAGTATTCAAGCAGCCTCCATTCCGCGTGTCTCCTATGCCGACGTGCTGCACGGCGATGCTGCCACACTCGACAAGCTGAGAGACAAGAAGATCATCGTCGGCGCGACTGCGCTCGAACTGGGTGACCGGTTCAGCGTTCCAAATGGCGGCATCGTCTCGGGGCCCGTCCTGCAGGCGCTGGCGGCGGAATCGATCCTCCAGCACCGGATGCTGCGCTGGACGTCCGATGCCGGCATGATCCTCGGCCTGGGTGTGATCTGCCTGCTGATGATGTATTCGTGGCGCCGCTTGGGATCGGGATATCGCGTTGCGGTCCTCATCGCAGCCGGGGCGGCGGTCGAACTGACCGCGGCCCTTGTGCAGGCAAGATGGCCCTTCGTCGTCGACACATCGCTACTCCACATCGCGATCATCGCTTATCTGACCGCGATCGCGCTGGACGAGATCGATTTCCGCGGTCTCCTGGGACGCATCGCCGAGAGCCGCTTTCATCGCATCGCCATGTCGCTCGGCGACGGTCTCGTCTGCACTGACGCGGCTCACCGGATCACGGTCTGGAATCCCGGCGCGAGCGCGATCTTCGGCTATATGCCTGCCGAGATCATCGGTCGCTCGTTCGACACCCTGTGCGCCGCGCCGGCGGACGGCGCCGCAAGGCCGTCCATGCGCGATGCCGCGCGCCAGGCGCTCCTCGTCCCCGGCGGGGCGGTCGTCGTCGAGTTCGAGGGCCGGCGCAAGAATGGTGAAACCTTCCCCGTCGAGGCGAGCTTCTCAGGCTGGCAGGGAACGGACGGCTTCCAGTATGGAGCGATCCTGCGCGACATTTCGGTCCGTAAGCGTGAGGTCGAACGCGTCAGATATCTCGCCGAACACGATGCGCTGACCGGTCTTGCCAACCGCAACATGCTGCATGCCGGCCTTACCAGTCTGATTTCCGCGGCGGAGCGGCGGTCGTCCGGCGTCGCGCTGCTCGTGCTGGGGCTCGACGGCTTCCAGCAGATCAACGACATGCTCGGACATTCGGCCGGCGACCTCGTGCTGCGGGCCGTCGCCGAGCGGCTCCGGTCCGAAGCCGATGGCAAAGCGGTCGTCGCCCGGCTCAGCGGCGACGAATTCGCCATTGCGCTCGATTGTGCGGAGGCTGGCGAGCCGATTGTGGAATTCGCCGAGCGGATCGCGCTTGCGTTCGAAGCGCCGCTTGCAACGGGCACGCGGCAGCACCGCGTGCGGATCAGCATCGGCGTCGCCGTCTATCCCGACGGTGGACACAACGCGGACGACCTCCTGAGCAACGGCCATCTCGCGCTGAGCCGCGCCAAGGCGACGCGACGCGGCAGCCACGTGATCTTCGAGAGTGCGATCAGGCAGGAGCTGGAGAACCGCTTGACGCTTGAGAGCGAGCTGGCGCTTGCCGCGGACCACGGCGAGTTCGAACTGTTCTACCAGCCGCAGGTTCGCCTGGTCGACGGCGGCCTGGTCGGGGCGGAAGCGCTCATCCGTTGGCGGCATCCCGTGCGCGGCTACGTCTCCCCCGGGGAGTTCATGCCGGTGGTCAATACCTCAGCGCTGTCCGAGCGGATCGCGAACTGGGTGATGGAGACGGCCTGCCGGCAGGCGCGTGCGTGGGAATTGTCCGGCAACAGCGTGCGCGTCGCGATCAACCTCTCGCCGTCGCAGTTGCACTCCGGCGATCTCGCGCATGCGGTCGCGGCCTTGCTCGACGCGACGGGGCTGACGCCGGCGCTGCTCGAGCTCGAGGTCACCGAAGATATCCTCCTCCATGACGAGGGCCGCGTGCTCGACATGTTCAAGCGGATCCAGGAGCTCGGCGTCCGCGTCCTGTTCGACGATTTCGGCACCGGCTACGCCAGCCTCAGCTATCTGAAGAAGTTTCCGCTCGACGGGCTCAAGATCGACCGGTCGTTCGTGCTCGATCTGCTCGCCGATTCCGACGATGCCGCGATCGTCGGTTCGACCATCGGCCTCAGCAAGCAGCTCGGGCTCACCGTCGTGGCCGAGGGTATCGAGAACCGGGCTACGGCCGATTTCCTCATCAGCATGGGATGCAAGGAAGGGCAGGGCTATTTCTTCGGTCGGCCGATGCCCGCGGATGCCTTCGAACGCCAGTTCCTGACGCAGCCTCAATCCGTCAGCGCGGCCTAGCTGGCCCACGTCACGCGGGTTTTGATTGCTAACGCCGGCGGGCGATGGCAACGCCGAACAGGAAGGCGACGAACAGGCTCGCGAGCGGCGCTTCACGTGTGATTGCGGCGACCGTCGCGAGCGGTTTACCCGGCTTTCGAGCTTCGTCGATGACATGGGTCAAGCGGTCGACGGCGGCGTGCAAGCCTCCCGCGACCTCACCGATCGTGTGGGAGACGTCGGTCGCGGCGTCGATGGCGCGCTCGGCCATGCCCGGCTGGGACGGGGGCTGCGGAATTTCGGTGCTCAAATTCGCGAACTCCGCTCCTGACGAAGTGAATGAGGCCGGCACCTTTGGCTATCCGCGCGAGCGCTCGTTAGCGGGTCCGAAGACCTTTGGCTATCCGCGACAGGCGCCGTGATGTACGGCGGGTGCCGGCCTTGCAGGGGAAATGCGGGGCGCGGGATTTTGTTCCAGGACGGTTTCTCGCGCGGCGTCTTTGCACCGGAAATACCCGTGAAACGACGGGTCCGAATCTCTGTTAGGCTGGCACCACCTTGTGGATGTCAGGAGGCTGCCGTGACCGATCGGACCATGCCGGATCGAGCCCGGCGCATCGCCTTGCTCGGCGCGCCCATCGACATGGGGGCCTCGCAGCGCGGCACCCTGATGGGCCCGGCGGCGCTGCGCACCGCCGGCCTTGCGACGCTGCTCGAGAGCCTGGACTTCGAGGTCGTCGACTACGGCGATCTCTCCGTGGCCGAGGTCAGGGACCTCGCCGACAGGCCGCCCGAAAAAGCCAATCATTATCGCGAAATCCAGCGCTGGACACGCGTGCTGAGCGGCAGAGGGTATGAGATCGCGAAAACCGGTGCGCTCCCGATCTTCCTCGGCGGCGATCACACGCTGTCAATGGGCTCGGTCAATGCCATGGCGCGCCATTGGCAGGAGCGCGGACGCGAGCTGTTCGTGCTTTGGCTCGATGCGCATGCCGACTACAATACGCCGGAGACGACGATCACGGCGAACATGCATGGCATGTCGGCCGCGTTTCTGTGTGGCGAGCCGGGCCTCGATGGCCTGCTCGGCGATGACCCGCGTGCGTCGATCGATCCTGACAGGCTCGATCTGTTCGGCGCGCGGTCAATCGACAAGCTCGAGAAGGAGTTGATGCGCGCGCGCCGGATCAGGGTTGTCGACATGCGCCAGATCGACGAGTTCGGCGTCGCCGTGCTGATCCGCCGTGTCATCGAGCGGGTCAAGGCGAGCAATGGCGTGCTGCATGTCAGCTTCGATGTCGATTTCCTCGATCCATGCGTGGCGCCCGGGGTCGGCACCACGGTGCCGGGTGGCGCGACCTATCGCGAGGCACATCTGATCATGGAGCTGCTGCACGATTCCGGCGTGGTGGGGTCGGTCGACATCGTTGAACTCAATCCATTCCTGGACGAACGTGGTCGAACCGCGCGCACCGCGGTCGAGTTGATAGGCAGCCTGTTCGGGCAGCAGATTACCGACCGGCCGACGCCAAGCAATGCGATCGCGCCGGGCGAGTGACGCGCGCGCCGTTTGTGCATTGCAAAGAAGGGAACTGCTGTCACTGCCGGCGGATTTAGATCAGTCATGATCGAAATCGCCTGCTTTTGAAACAGCTGCGAATTGCAAATGCAGTTCGCCGAGGGTTTCATGCGGGTCGAGCTTCAGCCGAGGATCCGCGATGAGCAGCACGATCGACGTCGACGATAAATCTGCGCCAACAACACGCCGGCGCTTCCTGCAAGGCGGCACCGCAGTGGCGAGCGGCGCTGTTCTTGGCGCGGGCGCGGCTGCGGGGGAAGAGACGAATAACCTTCCTCCCAACATTCCCGAATGGATGAAGGCGCCGGGCGAGCCGACGGGAGGCCAGCTCTATGGTGCGCCATCGCCCTTCGAGGAGGGCGTTGTCAAGAACATCTCGAAGACTCTCAAGCAATATATCTCGGCGTCAAGCCGGACGCCCTTGCAGGAGCTCGACGGCATCATCACGCCGAACGGGCTGTTCTATGAGCGGCATCATGGCGGCGTCCCGACCATTGATCCGGCGCAGCACCGGCTGATGCTTCACGGCCTTGTCGAACGGCCCCTGATCTTCAACATCGACGATCTGCGGCGCTTCCCGTCGGAGTCGCGCATCCACTTTCTCGAATGCTCCGGCAATCCCGGTTACACCAAACCCTATGGCAAGACGGCATCGGACCTCGTCGGCCTGGTGAGCTGCGCGGAATGGACCGGCGTCAGCCTGAAGCTGGTGCTTCAGGAGGCGGGGTTGAAGCCGGGGGCCAGATGGGTGGTTGCCGAGGGCGCTGACGCGGCCGCGCTGACGCGCAGCATTCCGATCGAGAAATGCCTCGAGGACGCCATGCTGGTCTACAGCCAGAACGGCGAGCGGCTGCGTCCGCAGCAAGGGTATCCGCTGCGGCTGTTCCTGCCGGGCTTCGAAGGCAACATGAGCGTGAAATGGCTGCGCCGCCTGCATGTGACTGCCGAGCCCGTGTATTCGCGCGAGGAGACTTCGAAATACACCGATCTCCTGCCCGACGGCACGGCGCGGGAGTTCTCCTTCTACATGGAAGCGAAGTCGATCATCACCCGTCCATCCGGCGGTCAGCGCCTGAGCGCGCCCGGCTTCCACGAGGTCACCGGCATCGCCTGGAGCGGGCACGGCAAGATCGCCCGCGTCGAGGTGTCCGTCGACGACGGGAGGAGCTGGCAGGACGCGCGATTGCAAGAGCCGGTGCTGACGCGTGCCCTGACACGCTTTCGCTTGCCGTGGCAATGGGACGGCAAGCCCGCTGTGATCCAGAGCCGCGCCATTGACGAGACCGGCTATGTGCAGCCGACGCTGGCCGAACTGCTCGCAGTGCGCGGCGAGAATTATTTCTATCACAACAATGCGATCTGGCCCTGGCGCATCGCGGCGGACGGCGAGGTGACCAATGCGCCGGCGTGAGATTTGCGGCATCGCATTAGCAATCGTGCTGTGTGCCTTTGGGAGCGGAGCGCAGGCGCAAAGCCCTTATGGCATCGGTCGGCCGGCGACGCCCGCCGAGATCGCGGGTTGGAATATCGATATCGGGCGCGACGGCAGCAATCTGCCGAAGGGGAGCGGTTCAGTCAGCCGTGGCCGTGAAGTGTTCGCCGAGCAATGTGCCTCGTGTCACGGCGAGAAAGGCGAGGGCGGCTTGGGTGATCGGCTTGCCGGCGGGCAAGGCACGATCGGAACGGCCAAGCCCATTCGCACTGTCGGCAGCTATTGGCCTTATGCGCCGACGCTGTTCGATTATGTCCGTCGCGCCATGCCGCAGAACGCGCCGCAGTCGCTGAGCGATGAGGATGTCTATGCGGTCTCCGCCTATGTCTTGAACCTGAACGGGCTGGTGGGAGCGGACGCGACGCTCGACGCGAAATCGCTTGCAGCCGTGAAGATGCCGAACCGCGACAGGTTTGTCGGCGATGCGCGTCCCGACGTCAAAAAGTGAACGGGGGCGGGGGGCGAGGTTCCCTGCGCTGGCTTGGAACTTGCTTCGGCGAAGAGGGAACTCGCGGGACGTCATTGAATTAACCTGCGAGAGGAAAAAAGCACGGATCCTTCGATGGTAGCTGATCGCTTCGCTAACTCCATGTCCACGGCGCTTCGTCATCCCGGCGTGATTGCGTTGATCGTGGCCGCCTTGACGATTGCTGCGATGTTGATCGTGGATCATGGGCCGTGGAGCCGGGCCAAGGCGCAGCCGGCCCATGTCGCGATGCATGCAACCACAGGCGAGGCGGCACATGCCGCCGGCGCCAAGGTGCTTCCCACCGAACCGAAATCGCCGGTCGAGCCGGAGCGGCCGGGGCCGAAGACGTCCCCGACCGTCAATCCCGTGACGCCGTAGTTCTAGTCAGCTCTTGCGACCATAGTTGAGAAGCCCTCCGCTCATCTTCGGCGGATGCGCGCGTAGCGCCTCCTCGTTCGGCTCGGTGCCCCAGCCGGGTCGATCCGGAATGATCAGATGGCCATTCTGGATTTCCGGCTCGTGCGTGAACAGTTCGCGGTCCCAGGACAGGCGATCGACGTCGATCTCCATGATGCGCAGGTTCGGAACGACCGCGCAGAAATGCGCGTTCATCATCGAGCAGAGATGGCCATAGAAGTTGTGCGGGGCGACGTTGACCTCGAACGCTTCTGCGGCGGCTGCGATCTTCATCGACTGCCAGACGCCGTTCCAGGGCGTGTCGATGATCGCGACGTCCATCGCCTGCTCATGGAAATAGGGCAGGAATTCGCGCAGGCCCAGCAGGGTCTCGCAGGATGAGATCGGATGCGGGCTCTGCCTGCGGATGTAGCCGAGCGCCTCCGGATTGAAACTATCGATCTCGACCCAGAACATGTCGAGGTCCGCGATGGTGCGCAGGATCTTCAGGTAACCCTCGGTCTTGGCGTTGAAGTTGCAGTCGAGCAGGATGTCGACGTCGGGGCCCGCGCCGTCGCGGATCGCTTCCAGATGCATGCGCAGGTCGCGCAGGATCTTGCGGTCGACGTTGATCTCGGGTGCGAAGGGCGAGCCGAAGCCGGGCCGCCAGCCGGTCGGCTTGCCGTCGTCGTAGAAGAAGATGTTGGTCTTGAGCGCGGTGAACTTCTTCTCGCGCACCTCGCGGCCCATCGCCTTGACGCCGTCGAGGCTTTCGATCGGCGGCTTGTACCAGGACGGATGATTGATCCGCCACGTCGCGCAATGCGACCAATACACCCGGACGCGGTCACGGATTTTGCCGCCGAGCAGCTCATAACAGGGCACGCCGAGAGACTTCGCCTTGGCATCGAGCAGCGCGTTCTCGATCGCCCCGAGCGCTTGCGCCACCACCCCGCCGGCGGCGGGGCGCGTGGCGGCGAACAGCTCGGCGTAGATGCGCTCATGCCGGAAGATATTCTGCCCGATGATGCGGGTGGACAGGCGCTGGATCGCCGCGCCAACACCGGGTGAGCCAAAGCCTTCATCGAACTCGCTCCAGCCGACGACGCCGTCGTCGGTCGTCAGCTTGACGAAGTGGTAGTTTCTCCAGCCGGCATCGCAGGCGAGGATTTCGAGGCTTGTTGCTTTTGATGATTTGGTCATGTCGCTCCCTGTCGTCTGGTCGGGGCTTCTTTTCTTGTGGCCAATCGCGGCCCGACCCTGGCCAACTGTTAAGCCAACCACGGACCGGCGTGAAGTCCGCAGCAGGTGGGGACAGCTATGATCTGCTTTCGACAGACCAGTTCTTGCGGTTCATCAGCGTGCCGGCCGTGTTTGCGGCCTTCGTCGTCGCATCGCAGATTTCGGCAGCATGGTTGCAAGGTTAGTCAGCCCATCGCCGACGAGCCGAGCAGAGCGAGGACGGCCAGCGCCATCAGTGCGGTACCGAGCCAGCCCAGCGCGACCAGCCACGACCGGGCCCTGAAACGGCCCATGATCGTGCGGCTCGAGACGATCAGCATCATCATCGCCATGATCGGAACGGCGACGATGCCGTTGAGCACAGCGCTCCAGACCAGCATGTGGATCGAGTCGATGCCGGTGAAGCCGAGGCCGAAGCCGATCGCGGTCGCGGCCGCGATGATGGTGTAGAAGCCGACCGCCTTCTCGGGCTTCGCCTCGAGCGTGGCGCGCCAGCCGAAAATCTCCGCGACCCCGTAAGCGGCCGAGCCCGCCAGCACCGGGATCGCGAGCAGGCCCGTGCCGATGATGCCGAGCGCGAACAAAGCGAAGGTGAAGTCGCCGGCGAGCGGCCGCAGCGCCTCGGCGGCTTCGGTCGCCGAACTGATGCGCGTGACGCCGTTGGCGTTCAGCACCGAGGCCGTGGTCAGGATGATGAAGAAGGCGATGCCGTTCGACAGCAGCATGCCGAGCGTGGTGTCGGCCTTGATGCGCGCGAGCTCGGGATCGCCGCCGCGCCGCGTCTCCTCGCGCAGCGGCTTGTCGCGCTTGCCCTGGTTCATCTCCTCGACTTCCTGCGAGGCCTGCCAGAAGAACAGATAGGGGCTGATGGTGGTGCCGAGCACGGCGACCACCATCATGAAATAGTCGGCGCTGACATTCGCCTTCGGCCACACCGCCGCGAGCAGCGCCGTGCTCCACGGGATCTCCACGGTGAAGGCGGTTGCGACATAGGCGAACAGCGCCAAAGTGAGGAATTTCAGCACCGGCGAATAGCGGCGATAGGGCAGGAACACCTGGAGCAGGGTGGAGCCCGCCGCGAAGATCAGCGCGTGCTCGTGGTTGAGGCCGCCGATGACGAGCGAGAGCGCCTCGGCCATCGCGGCGATGTCGGCGGCGATGTTGAAGGTGTTCGCGGTGACGAGGAGGCCGACGAGCGCCAGCACCGCCCAGCGCGGCGCGATCCGCATCACGTTGGCGGCAAGCCCTTTTCCGGTGACCCGGCCGATCTGCGCGCTGACGAGTTGAATGGCGATCATGAACGGCGTGGTCAGAAAAACGGTCCAGAGCAGCCCGTAGCCGAATTGCGCGCCGGCCTGCGAATAGGTGGCGATGCCGGAGGGATCGTCGTCCGCCGCCCCGGTGACGAGGCCGGGGCCCAGTCGTTGCAGCAGCGTCGGCCCGGACTTCGTCGGTGCGTCGGCGCTGTCGTTCTCGGCGGGGCGGTGTTTCAGGACGGACCTTCCGGAATTGCGAATCCAGGTCTTAAGAATCCAAGTCTTAAGAATCCAGGTCTTAAGCGCGTTCATGGCAGCAAAGTTCCTGCGATGGCCGGCGTCGTGCCGTCCGCCTCAAGCTGTCGCCCGATCAGTTCGCCGATGTCCTTCGGAAATCAGGCAATTCGATCTCGGCCCTCGTCAAAGAAGCGGCCGCCGCGAGACCCGGCAAGCTGGAGGCGTAAGCCGCCGGCCGGATTTAGGAACGGCGTGCCGATGACGACGTTTCCCGTTTTCAGGAAGCGAGGAATTGGTCGATGGACAATCTGACGAAGCGCGAGCAGCCGGACCGCAGCAAGATCAACATGGACGAGGCCTTCGAGGTCAAATACTGGACCCATGCGCTCGGCGTCTCGAAGGAGGAGCTGCAAAAGGCCGTCGACAAGGTCGGCAATGCGGCCGCGGCCGTCCGCAAGGAGCTCGCGGTGTAGCTGACATAGCCGGAGGGTATCATGGGCCTGGAAGCAGTCTTCTTCATCGGCGCCTTCGTCCTGCTGGTGGCGCTGATCTATGGCGTGCTGCGCAACCGCCACCGCAGCCGCACCGAGCGGCATCTCGCCGACAGCATCGTGCGCGAGCGCTATGAGAACAACGAGACGTGAGCTACGCGTCCGGCTACTTGATGCTGACGAACATGCCCCAGGCCGCGGCCAGCGCCGCGCCGGTGAAGACGACCACTGGATTGTCGCAGAACGCACCGCCGTAGCGGCACACGTCCGCGCCGAACTGGCCGAGCTCGTGATGGCTCGCGGAGTAGAACAGTCCCGACAACCCCAGCAATGCGGCGGCGACGTAGTACATCGGCGTTCTCTCCGAACCTTTCCGGTTGCACCCTCGTGGGAGGGCATGTCCCATCCTGGCGCGAACAGATTTCATTCCGCCAAATCCGATTTGCTGCATTTGAATAAAGTTGCTCCGTCGGGCAAAACACTGGCATGATGGCAGCATCGGGCATTTCCAGTGAGCCCCGGCATGGCCGCGGATTTTAGCCGCTGCGATTGCGACGCCGGCTTTTGACCCTGAACAGATTAGGTAAGCCCGCCCCGGAAATTTGAATCTATCCCGGGAACAAGTTGCAATTCTGTGCGTTAGGGGGCGTCGTTTGGAGAGAAACCATCGTGCCGACCGCTGAGTACTATTTGAAGCAAGCCGAAATTGCGTCCCGGATGGCACTGGCAGAATCCGACACGGAAAAAGCAAGGGCCATGCATATCCTCGCCTTGGAGTATTACGACAAGGCCTACCTTGCGCAGGTCCAGGAAGCGTCGCCACCGCAGCCAAGCAAATCGCCCAACATCATCCAGAGGCAGTGAGAGCGCCATCCCGGTTGCGCCCTCGTGGGAGGGCATCAGCCTGGAGGGCCCCACATGGCCGATTCCGACCCTTGCGGACTTTAGCCGCTGCGACTACGACGCCGGCTCTTGAGCCGTAGCCGACACCTCGCCTCCAATGTGCTAGGCTGAAACCGGGTCAGATCCTCCCGGAGGCTCCATGAAGCGGCGCGAGTTCATCACGCTGATTGCTGGCGCTGCGGCATTGCCGCTCGAAGCCCGGGCACAGCGGTCTGGCCGGCAGTACCGCGTTGCGACATTGGGGCCGGTATTCCCCAGCTTCTTCGATGAGCTGGGCAGAGCCGGCTTTGTCAGAGGCAGCAACCTTGAGATAGACGGCCGTGGCGAAGGCGTGGCTGCCGTCTCCTACGCCAGTATGGCCGTTGAACTAACCGCGGCAAATCCAAATGTCCTGGTGGCGGTCGGGGCCGAAGCAGGGCGTGCGGCACAGAAAGCAACGCAACGCATTCCAATCGTGGTGATCGCGGACGACTTGCTTGGCAGCAATCTCGTCGCCTCCATGCCGCATCCCGAAGGTAACACCACTGGTGTTGCCATCTTTGCGTTCCAGCTCGACGCCAAGCGATTGGAGCTGCTGCATGAAGCACTGCCCAATGCCCGGCGAATAGCCGTCCTCGCCGACCGCCTGCCGATACCAAACATGAGCGCTCTCGAAAGTGCCGCCAAGAGGTTCGGCATCGAGATCGTTCCGTTTGCCGCACGATCCGAGGAAGATCTCATCCGTGTGATCGACTCCATGAGGGCCGCAGAGGTCGAGGCCGTCAACCTCTTGGCATCGCCGATCCTGTCATCGAAATTCCAGTACCTGATCCGCGATCGGCTGGCCCTGCGCCGCCTGCCCGCCATTCTGCAGTGGCCCGAGCAGGCGGAAGAAGGCGGGCTGATGGGTTACGGTCCCCGCCTCAGCCAGGTCTTCGACCAATGCGCGCGTCAGGTCGCAAAGCTATTGAGGGGCGCAAAAGTGACTGACGTGCCCGTTGAGCAGCCGACTAAGTTTGAGCTGGTCGTCAATCTCAAGACAGCCAAAATGCTGGGTGTCGAAATGCCGCCGATGCTGCTCTCTCGTGCCGACGGGACGATCGAGTGAGTCTCGATTTCGGTGACGAAGCGGGCATTCCGCATGGCTCGAGACCTTCGAGCCATGCTATCCGATCCCTCTTTCTGAAATAGCCAGCGGGCTGCGTGGACTAGCGGCGGCCTTCGGCGACTTGCCTTTCGCCGGGCAACTTGCCTGCGGCTAGCAGGCTGCTGCAAATCCACCGAGATTCTCTCGGGGTCGCGCCAAGGAGAGCCTTGGTATCTACGCACTGTGCGTAGGTGTTGTAGCTGAGCGTGTCTCGGCACGTCGACGAGAAATTTCCGATATAAATTTCGCTGCTATGACTGCATCCAACCCAGGGCGCGTTGCCGACCCTGTAACTTGTTTCGCAGCCACCGTTGCAGGTGCTGGCGGAACGCTCCAGCTTGGCAATCTTCCCCAAGACTGTATTCGGCGCGAACACCGGCGTTTGAGCGGTTGAAGAGCCGGTTGCCCGGTGGGAGGTTACGGTTGTTGGCCCCTGCCGCGGCACAACGGTCGATCTTGCCTTCGGCGCTTCGACCGAGACGGCGGGAATCGAGGAGTTTGGTGTGGGTTGCGACATCGCGGTGCCGCTTGTGCTGCACAGCAAGACCGTTGACAAGGTAGCGACGACTGACGGCACGGCGAAACCAAATGACAATCTCATAAGGTACCTCCCAAATCCGGGACGGAACAGCCGTCCCGACAGCTACGGGTTGTAGCACAGCATTCCTGTACCGGCAACGCATCCGACGATGAGTCGCCATTGACACGGTAGCCAATCCTATGCCGGCCGCTTGCGTCGTTGCGATGTCGGCTTCTGGTCCATCGCGTCAGTTGGTCCGATGCAGCGGTTTGTCTGGCGTTGGGGGCAAAGCCGACCTGCCGGCTGAGCGCCCGGACTTCTCAGTTTGACCCAAGGCGGACCTGACGCGCTCCCGGTGCGGTGTGTTAAAATTGCGGGGAACGGATCGTGCCTATGCCAAGAACTGCTGCCGTCATCGGCACCGCCATCTTCTTCGTCTTCGCGCCCTGCGTGCTGGCTGGGGTGGTCCCGTGGTGGATTTCACGCTGGGAGTTCAGGTTGCCGTTTCTCGGCGTCGAGCTCACGCGCTTCGTCGGCGCCGCGCTAATTCTTGCCGGCGTAGCCGGGCTCGTGGATTCATTCGCGCGTTTCGCGCTGCAGGGGCTCGGCACGCCGGCGCCGATCGCCCCGACCCAACACCTCGTCGTTACGGGCCTCTATCGCTATGTGCGCAATCCAATCTACGTGGCGGTCGCCGCCGTCATTTTCGGCCAGGCGCTCCTGTTCGGCGATTGGCGGCTGTTCGCCTACGGCGCAGTCCTCTGGGGCGCCTTCCACCTTTTTGTCGTGGGCTACGAAGAGCCGACGCTAAAAGGGTCATTCGGCGCGGAATACGAAGCGTTCTGCATCAATGTACCGCGTTGGATTCCGCGCCTAACTGCGTGGCGAGGCGGTCGGTAGCTGCTGTAGCGCATGACCTCGGCGCTGATTATTGATGAGCTTCACGAAGGCTCCTCAACAAAGTTTGTCTGCAATTGGCCCATCGCATCAGTTGGTCCGATGCTCCACGCGGCCATCTGCAACGCGACAACCCCCGACGAAACACGCCTGAAACAATCCTGAAACCCGATTGTCCTGAACTCCTTTTCCGCCGGCCTCGACCAACCAAGCGAAAAGGAGACAATCATGATCCAGATCGGTTCGAAGGAAGAAGTCGCGTTCCTGCTGGCGCTGTTCGGTACTCACACCCAGCCGGTCAAGCGGCCGAAGCCGAAATCGCGGCAGGGCTGAAGGCGGTGATCCCATGCCCGGCTTGGCCGAATGCCAGAGCCTTTTGCGCCTTTTGATCGCGAGGGGAGACCCCAAGGCCATCCCGATCGCCAAGGGCGCCATCGATCAATATCTCAACACGGCGCCGGTCAGCGCCCGCGGCCGCGGCCTGCGCGTGCTCCAGCGCGATGCGCTCGACCAGCACGACCTCGCGGTTGGCGTGCAACGCTCGTTCGCGGAGACGGTGGACGCTTATATCGAGCGGAAGCTGGCGGAGGAGTGAGGCCATCCGGGGGCGGGCCCTGCGGCGCGCATCGGCCGGTTGGGCCGTGGCTGACGGTGCCGAAGGACGCGTAATGGGACAGCATCGTCTCGGATACGACTGACAACCCGGTATCTGCCAATAACTTCATCCAGGCTGGCTATCGGCTCTATGAGCCCGAGGTACCCTGGGCCTGGTCGCATACGCTTTATTGGCGAAAACGCCTGCGCTGAGTTGGGGGCGCCGGCGTTTCCCGTGATGCGGAACGCGGTGTTCGCGGCGTAGAACGGGTCGCGCGAGACCCGGTGCAGCCTTGCACGCCCAAGATAGATGTCGAGAGGCCCGGCAGCTTGACGGCTGCCGGGCCCTTTTTTGCGTTTTCAGACGATGTGGCTGAAGCACTTGCGGAGTTGGTGGCGCCGGGCTTTAAGTTTGCTCCTGCAGGAAATTCGGCGACCATAAGCCGATGTAACGGAGCAGCATCGATGTCCACCAAGCCTCAATTGCCGGAACGTTCGTCGCGAGTCACGGGAGGGCCTACGGCGCTCGATGGTCTGCTGGTCGTCGATTTCACCCGCGTGGTTGCCGGCCCGGCCTGCACACAGACGCTCGCCGATTTCGGCGCGCGTGTCATCAAGATCGAGAACCCGGACGGCGGCGACGACACGCGCGCGTATGAACACGCCGAAACCGGCGGCGAGAGCGCCGCTTATCTCAGCCTGAACCGCAACAAGCGCGGTATCGCGCTCGATCTCGCCGTGCCCGAAGCCCGCGAGATCGCGCTGGATCTGATCCGCAACGCCGACGTGGTCGTCGAGAATTTCTCGAGCGGGGTCATGAAGAAATTCGGCCTCGACTACGAAGCGGTCGCGCCGCTCAATCCGCGGCTGGTCTATTGCTCGATCTCGGCCTACGGGCGCACCGGACCTTTCGCCTCTCGTCCCGGTTTTGATCCGATCACGCAGGCGGAAAGCGGCTTCATGTCCCTCAACGGATTTGCCGACGGTCCTCCAGTCCGCACCGGCCCGCCCATCGTGGATATCGCGACGGGAATGACGGCCTGTAACGCTATCCTTCTGGCTCTGCTGGCGCGCGATCGGCTGGGCCGTGGCCAGCACGTCGAGGTGGCCCTGTTCGACATCGCCATGGCGATGACGAGCTTCTACGGCATGGCCTATCTGATCAACGGTGAGAACCCCGGACGGTTCGGCAATTCGCCGAGCGGGTCTCCCACTGTCGGCGTCTACGAGGCCTCCGATGGACCGCTTTACATGGCCTGCGCCAACGACCGGCTCTATCGCCGGCTGGTGGTCGAGGTGCTGAACCGGCCCGATCTCATTACCGATCCGCAATTTGCGACGCGCAAAGCGCGCTCCGAGAACAAGGAGCTCTTGCGGGCGGCTATTGCGGAGGTCTTTGCAAGCGATACTCTTGAGAACTGGATGGCGAAAATGAAGCTGGCCAATATTCCGGTCGGCTATCTCCGCACCGTCGAGGAGGGCTTTAACGCACCCGAGGCCCGCGACCGCCATCGGTTGAGCCGGATTCCGCATCCTACGGCGGACTGGGTCCCCAACATCGAAACCCCGATTACCATGAGCCTGACGGGCGCGATCGATCCCGTTGCAGCGCCCCTGTTAGGCGAGCATACCGAGAACGTCTTACGTGACACGCTAGGTTACGACCAGCGCCGGATCGCGGAGCTCACCCAAAGGGGCGTCTTTGGATCAGGCAAGCCCGCGGTTTGAGCCCGGATGGTTAACCTTGAGGGGCGGGCGTCGCGGCGCGCCGACCTCTGCTTCGCGATGCGGCCGTTTGCGGCGTCGCATCCTTTTCAAGCAGCCCGGGGTCAGGGCGAAGACGCGGTGCTAGCATTGCATCGGCTTGATTTGGCGAGGTTCCCGCCGCATAAATGTGGGAAAGCGAGGGATGCGAATGGCGCCTGGTCAAGACCCGAGCGTGGGCCAGCCTGAGGGGCCGGAATCCGGCGAACGCGCCTATGCGGCAATGATCGCGAAGGCTCGGGCGCTCGTGCCACGACTGCGAGAGCGGGCAGCCCGAACCGAAGAGCTGCGCTTCCTTCCGCCCGAGACTGAACGGGATCTGCACGACGCCGGCCTGTTCCGGATGCTCCAGCCCAAGCGCATTGGCGGTGCCGAGCTCGACTATGTCGCCCTGATTGATTGCGCCGATCTGCTCGGACAAGCGGACGCGTCCGCCGCCTGGAATCTCGCCAATCTGGCGAGCCATCACTGGATGCTCGGCATGTTCGAGAAAAAGGCGCAGGATCTGGTCTGGGGCCGTGATCCGGATGCGCTGATCGCATCCTCATTCATCTTTCCTGCGGGCCGCGCCACGAGGGTGGAGGGCGGATACAAACTGCACGGAAGCTGGCCATTCTCCTCGGGCGTTGCGTCCTGCGAATGGAACATGCTTGCAAGCGTGGTCTCCTCTGATGATGAAGCAGACGGCATCGAGTATCGGATCTTTTTGCTTCCGAAACACGACTACAAGGTACTCGACACCTGGAATGTCGCCGGATTGCGCGGTACGGGGTCTTGCGACGTGGAAGTCAGGGAGGCCTTCGTGGCCGACCATATGACGGTTGCCGTCGGAGAGCTTGCCGGCGGCCGGGCGCCTGGAAGCAAGGTCAATCCCAATCCGTTGTATGCGCTACCCGTGTTCTCGCTGTTTCCTTACGTCCTGTCCGGCGTCGCGCTGGGCAATGCGCAGGCGTGCCTGAACGACTATATCGAGGTCGTCCGTCATCGCATTTCCACCTACAACCGCGCCAAGCTGAGCGACTTCCAAAGCACCCAGATCAAGATCGCGGAGGCCTCGGCAAAGATCGATGCCGCGCGTCGGACCATGCGTTCGGCCTGTATCGATGCCATGGAGGACGCACGACGCGGCCATATTCCGGACATAGCGACCAAGACCAGGTACCGACGTGACGGTGCGTTCTCGGTCAATCTATGTACCGACGCGGTCTCAATGCTATTTGCGGCGAGCGGGGCGCGCGGCCTCTTCACGGCGGGCGTGTTGCAGCGGCAGTTCCGCGATGCGCACGCGATCAACTCGCATCTCGCATTCAATTTCGATGCGGCTGGGACCAATTATGGACGCGTGGCACTGGGCCTGCCGTCCGAGAACCTTACGCTGTGAGGCCGGCCGATGAATGATCTGCCGAAGCAGCCGGCCGTTCCCGATCCAGCCAACGAACTCGCAAGCGACAGCTCGTCGATTGACCCCCGCGAGTTTCGCACCGCGCTCGGCACTTACGGAACAGGCGTAACGATCATCACCGCCTCGGCACCTGATGGAAAGCCGTATGGCATCACCTGCAATTCCTTTGCATCGGTCTCCTTGAATCCGCCACTCGTTCTCTGGAGCCTCGGAGTTTATTCTTCGAGTCTGGCGGTGTTTCAGAACGCAAGCCATTTTGCCGTTCATGTGCTCGGCGCTTCGCAACAGGCGCTCGCAAACAGATTCGCGAAATCGTCCGACGATAAATTCTCTGGCATCGACTGGACGCCGGGGCTCGGCGACGCTCCCGTACTTGCCGAGAGCGTCGCCAATTTTCAATGCCGCTCCGTCAATCGCTATTATGGCGGCGATCACGTGATCTTTCTGGGGGCGGTCGAAGCCTATGCCTACAATGCCAAGGATGCGTTGCTGTTTGCACGCGGGACGTATGGCCGGTTCCTTGCCGACGATGAACGCAAGAAGACACCGTAAAGCGTCCAGGTCCCGCCCGGTGGTTCAATGCTCTGCCGCTGAAAGCTTGTAGATCTCCAGCGCGTCGGCATCCGCGCCTCGCGCGGCTTTGGCCAGTCTGAAGAGCTGTCCCGCAAGCGTAGCCATTGGCACCGGCGTCGACGTCGCCTGCGCGACATCGGCAACCGTATCGAGGTCCTTGAGCATCGTGGCGATATGGCCGAGCGGCGGTGAGTGAATGCCCTGGACCATCCTCGGCACGAACAGCTGAAGTGGGATCGAATCCGCAAATCCGCCGGCGAGCGCTTCGGGCAGCCGATTGGCGTCGATTCCGGCGTTCACGGCAAGGCGTGTTGCTTCCGCGAGAACGGCCATCGTGCATCCGACGATCACCTGGTTACAGAGTTTTGCAGTCTGGCCGGCGCCGGTGGGGCCCATGTGAGTGAACCTACGGGCCATAGCCAGCACATAGGGCCGCACTCTCTCGATGTCGGCAGCATCCCCGCCGGCCATGATGGCAAGCGTGCCTTCCTCGGCGCCCTTGGTGCCGCCGGACACCGGTGCATCGATCCAGCCCGCGCCGTTCGCAGCTTTCAGTCGTGTTGCGAGGTCGCGCGCGGCGTCGGGATGAATTGACGAGAAGTCGACGACGAGCTTGCCTGCGCCGGGAGCCATTGAAAGACCTTCGGCTCCGAAAATCACCTCTTCCACGGCCGCGGCGTCCGTCACGCACATGAAGACGATGTCCGAGCCTGCCATAATGTCGCGGGGGCTGGCTCCATGCCTTGCGCCGGCTTCGACGAGTGGAGCGACCTTGCCTTCCGATCGGTTCCAGACACTGACCTGATAGCCGGCCTTGAGCAGGCGCCGGGTCATGGGCGTTCCCATGAGTCCAAGGCCGAGATAGCCGAACCGCTCGACGCCTTGCGGGTTTGCCTTGCTCGCATCAGCCATAGGTTGCCTCCTCCTGTCGCAGCACGACGGCGCGACCGCCGCTTTACCATACATGGCGCGTCCCGCCGCGAAACCGGACAGCTTGCATGGCTTGCCTGATTGTTTGAACCATGAAACATTTGCACCGGTCGGGTTGGGTGGCGCCGGTCGGCGCCGGAGCAACGGAGTGGGCGCGATGCGAACGGTTTCGAGGTTGATGCTAGCAACGGGGGCGGTGGCGGCCTTGATTGCGGGCGCAAGCCCCTCACGGGCGCAGCAGACGATCCGCGTCGGATGGACCATCCCGGCCGAGGAATCCAAATACTGGATGATGCGCAGGCCGGCTGAATTCCCCAATCTCGGCAAGACCTACAACATTGAATGGACCCAATTTCAAGGTACGGCGCCGATGACACAGGCATTGGCGGCAGGCGCACTGGATTGCGCGACGCAGGCGCCGCTGTCGCTCTCCAACGGTGTGGTCGGCGGCAATCTCAAGGCTTACATCGTGGCTCAGCACGTCTTCGAGAAGCCCGGCGGTTTCTCGGTCTACTGGGCTGTCATGGATGACTCGCCGATCAAGACCATTGCCGATCTCAAGGGCAAAACCGTCGGTATTTCCGTGATCGGCGGCGGCACGCAAGGGCCTTTCAACCTGCTCTTGAAGCAGAATGGCATCGATCCGGCCAAGGACATCAAGCTGGTCGAGGTCGGCTTTGCCGTCTCCGAGGACGCATTGCGCCAGGGCCGCGTCGACGCGGTCAACATGAACCAGCCATTTGCCGCACGCGCAGAAGCGAAGGGTGGCACAAGGAAACTGTTCTCGCTGTCCCAAGCGATGCCGAACATCGTGCACATCCTGGAAGCCTGCCGCGCCGATTTCGTCGACAAGAACCCGGAGTTGGTCAAAGCCTATGTCCGCGACATCACTTCGGGCATGAAGAAGACGCTGGCGAACCGCGAAGAGACCCTCAAGGTGGTGTCCGAGGTGCTGAAGGCGCCTGTTCCGGTGCTCGAGACCTACCTGCTCAAGGACAACGACTTTGGTCGTGATCCTGGTGCGGCGCCGAACTTCCCGGCGATCCAGAAGATGCTGGACATCTACGCAGAGACAGGAATGCTGCCGAAGCTGGATGTCGCACAGTTCAAGCATCCGACGATCGTCGCACCGTTGCAATAAGTGTTCGCGCCGCCTTTTTTGAGTGATGCATAGCGATGTCCCGCCGCGTGCGGGACATCGCACGAAGATGATGCAAGTATGAAGAAGTTGCGATCACGGATAACGACCGACGGCCTCGACCGGGCCCCCCACCGCGCATTCATGCGCGCGATGGGACTGGACGATGCGGCAATTGCCAAGCCGATGGTGGGCGTTGTCAGCATGAAGGGCGAGCAGACGCCCTGCAACATGACCCACGACTTCCAGGTGGCCGCAGCCAAGACGGGCATCGAGGAGGCCGGCGGCACGCCGCGCGAATTCTCGACCGTGTCGGTCTCCGACGGGATCAGCATGAATCACGAGGGAATGAAGTTCTCTCTCTTTTCTCGCGAGCTGATCGCCGACTCGATCGAGGCTGTCGTTCATGGTCTCGCCTATGACGCGCTGATCGGATACGGCGGATGCGACAAGACGCTTCCCGGCGTAATGATGGGCATGGTCCGTTGCAACGTGCCGTCCATTTTCATCTACGGCGGCAGTTCCCTGCCTGGGCGCGTGGACGGGCGAACCTTGACAGTGCTTGACTCCTACGAGGCTGTCGGCAGCTTCATGACCGGAGAGATCGACGGCGCCACGCTGGAGCGGATCGAGCGCGCCTGCCTGCCTACGATCGGTGCATGCGCCGGCCAATTTACTGCGAACACCATGGGAATGGTGTCGGAGGCGATGGGGCTCACCATTCCCAACGTCTCGATGGTGCCCGGTGTCTACGCCGAGCGCGCGCAGATCTCGCGACGCGCCGGGCGGCTGATCATGGAAATGCTGGAACGCGGCGGACCGCTGCCTCGCGACATCGTGACGCGGAAATCACTGGAGAACGGCGCGGCGATCGTCGCCGCTACGGGCGGTTCGACCAACGCCGCGCTGCATCTGCCGGCGATCGCGAACGAGGCCGGCATCGCATTCACGATCGATGATGTCGGCGAGGTCTTTGCCAGGACGCCGCTGATCGGAAACCTGCGGCCCGGAGGCAAATACACGGCGAAGGATGTCTACGATATGGGTGGAGCCGCCGTGGTGATCCAGGAGCTGATTCAAAGTGGTCACATCGATGGTAGCTGCATCACCATCACTGGCCGCACGCTTGCCGAAGAATATGGCGGGGCCAACGCGCCGGACGGTGAGGTCGTCTACGCGGCAAGTGCGCCGATCAGGCCGGATGGCGGTGTGGCGGTGCTGAAGGGCAACCTCTGTCCGGACGGTGCGGTCATCAAGGTCGCAGGTTTGAAGAGCCAGTTCTTCGAGGGTGTCGCGCGCGTTTTCGAGGACGAGGAGGCCTGCGTCGCAGCGGTTCGAGACCGCAGCTACAAGGCAGGTGAGGTTCTGGTGATCCGCAACGAGGGGCCGGTCGGCGGCCCCGGCATGCGCGAGATGCTCGGCGTCACCGCGCTGATCTACGGACAGGGCATGGGCGAAAAGGTGGCCCTGATCACCGACGGACGGTTCTCCGGCGCGACCCGCGGCATGTGCATCGGCTACGTGTCGCCCGAAGCATTCGTTGGTGGTCCGTTGGCCCTTGTTCGCGACGGCGACACGATCCGGATTGATGCTGCAAACCGGCGGATGGATATGCTGGTCGACGAGCAGGAACTCGCGGCGCGCCGACGTGATTGGGAGCCACGCCCGCCGCGTCACCGCGCAGGCGCGCTCGCAAAATATGCGCGACTGGTTGGCCAGGCGCCGGGCGGAGCGGTTACCCATGAGGGGCCGGCAGAATGGCCCTGGTTCGAATGACGCGGCGTACCTGTGCGAGAACGGCCACCTGTCTGGCAAGTTTCTTGCTAAGCTCCTTCCGCTGATGGAGGACATTCAGCAGACAAGTTGCGCGTTCGTGCGCGAGTGAAGTGAGAGACGGGATGAAGGTAGTGCCTTCGAGATCGAGCGAATGGGTGAGACCGGTGACGTCGCAAAAGCCGGAGTCTGCGATCATCGAGATCGACCGCGTCTCGCAGGTTTTTCAGACCTCGGCGCGCAAGGATCATTTGGCGCTATCGGACATCTCGCTGACGATCGACGAGGGCGCCTTTGTCTCCATCCTTGGTCCGTCGGGTTGTGGCAAGTCGACACTGCTCTACATCGTCGGGGGCTTCGTCAGCCCGACCAGTGGCGCGGCGAAGATCAAGGGACAGGCGATCACAGGACCCGGTCCGGATCGCGGACCAGTATTCCAGGAGTTTGCGCTCTTCCCCTGGAAAACCGTGCTGGGCAATGTGATGTACGGGCCGCGTCAGCAGGGCGTGCGGACGCCTGAGGCCGAAGCGCAGAGCCGGGCGCTGATCGAGATGGTCGGCCTCAAAGGCTACGAGAACTTCTATCCCAAGGAGCTGTCGGGCGGCATGAAGCAGCGCGTGGCGCTGGCCCGAACGCTCGCCTACCACCCCGAAGTCCTGTTGATGGACGAACCGTTCGGCGCGCTGGACGCTCACACCCGGACACGCTTGCAGAACGATCTCCTGAACATTTGGGAGCGCGACCGCAAGACGGTGCTGTTCGTCACCCATTCGGTCGATGAGGCCGTCTTCCTGTCGGACAAGGTCGTGATGATGTCGAAATCTCCAGGCCGCATCCGGCAGGTGATCGATATCGATCTGCCGCGGCCGCGCCGCCGCAACGAGCTGTTGCTCGATCCGCGCTACCAGAAGTACGTCGTCGACATCGAGCGCATGTTCGACGAGGTCGACGAGACCGGATCGCCGTCATGACATTGCTGGCTACCTCCGCCAGGCGTGCTGCCCCGGTGTTCGCTTGCATCGGGCTGCTGGCGATATGGCAGGTTGCCTCGCTGGCGCTGAAGAACGACAGCTTCCCGACAGCGATCGAGGCGATCCGGGCGATTCCGGATATTCTCGGCGACAAGGAGTCGCTGATCAACATCCTGGCCTCGCTCCGCCGCATGGCAATCGGGTTCGGTGTTGCAGTGCTTGTTTCGATTCCTCTTGGCCTGCTGATGGGACGTAGCCGTGCGGTTGCGGCATTCTTCAATCCGCTTCTGATGGTGATCTACCCGGTTCCAAAGGCGGCCCTGATGCCGATCATCATGCTGTGGCTGGGGGTCGGCGATATCGCGAAGACGCTGGTGATCTTCCTCGGCGTCAGCCTGCCCGTGATCTATCATAGCTTCGAGGGCGCCAGGGCGGTCGAAGAGAAGATGTTGTGGTCAGGCGCGGCCATGGGGCTCTCGCCCCTGCAACGACTGGTCCGGATCGTATTGCCGGCGGCGCTGCCGGAGGTCCTGACCGGCTGCCGCACGGGTTTGGTGCTGGCGCTGATCACGATGATCACCAGCGAGATGATCGCCCGTCAGTCCGGCGCCGGCAACATCCTGTTCAATGCGCTCGACATGGGCCAGTACGACACGGTCTTCGCGATGATCATCATCGTGGGGGCGATGGGCATCTGCCTCGACGCAATCTTCGAGCGGGTCCGCGCCAGGCTCGTGCGCTGGTCCGAACCTCAGTTCGACATGCCGTTGAGCTTCTCATGACGCCGCGCATTCTCCCATCAAATGTCTTTCTCGGAGTTGCGCCAATCGTGCTGGTGATCGCGGTTTGGCAAGGCCTGGTGTCATTCGGCTTTGCACCTGCGGTCCTGCTGCCACCGCCCGGATTCGTCTTCAGCCGTTTGCTCCAGCAGCTCGTGACGTGGACATTTCAGCAGGAGATCGTGGCAACCTTGATCCGGTTGTTTGCCGGCTTTGCGATTGCGGTCGTGCTCGGCGTCAGCATCGGCATCGCCGCGGCCGCCAATCCCGCGATCAACGCCGTGGTTCGGCCGATCGTGCGCGTATTGGCGCCGTTGCCGAAGGTTGCGCTCTATCCGGCGCTGCTGCTGCTGCTCGGCTTCGGCCACGGATCGAAGATCACGCTGGTGGCCGCGGATGCGCTGTTTCCCATTCTTCTATCCACCTACTATGGCGCCTCGACCGTCGAGCAGAAACTGATCTGGTCGGCCATGGCGGCGGGAACGCCGCGCTATGAAATCCTCTTCAAGGTGGTGCTGCCGGCGGCGATGCCGTCGATCCTGACCGGGTGCCGGATCGGCCTTGTCATTTCCTGCATCGTGGTGTTTCTGGCCGAGATGATCACGTCGACGGACGGGCTGGGCCATGCCCTCGTCACGGCGGCCCGGACGTTCCAGGCCGTCGACATGTTCGTGCCGCTGATCACGATCTCGCTGCTGGGTTTGATCCTGAATGCGCTGCTGGGCGCCGTGCGATCATACCTCCTACGGGGCTTTCCCGAAGCGTGATCTGACGGAACAAGAAAGCACGATACCGGGAGCGAACCATGCTGGCTGATCGCATCGAGGCAAAATGGATCGACGCATTTTGCGAGATTTTCGAACGATGCGCCGTCAAGGCCGGGGATACCGCGGCGATCCTCTCGGAAACGCAATCTCGTGCGCTGAATGTGCATCTGGCGGAACTCGCGCTGCTGCGGATGGGTGCGCGGCCATTTCATGTGGTGATGCCGACGCCGCGCAATCGCAATATCGTTCCGGTTCGTTCGACAGGGGCGAGCGAGGCGATCCAGCGGCTCGGCCCGGTGATCAGCGCGCTTCAGCAGGCCGGCTTTGTGGTGGATTGCACCATCGAGGGCCTGATGCACGCGGTGGAGACGCCCGAGATCCTCAAGGCCGGCGCGCGGATTCTGGTGATCTCCAACGAGCACCCGGAGGCGCTGGAGCGGATGGTGCCGGACCCCGCACTCGAGAAGCGCGTTCGCGCGGCGGCGAAGATGCTGCGCGGGACCAAGCGGATGCGGGTCACCTCAAAAGCCGGCACGGCGCTCGACGTGGACATGGTCGGTGCTTCAACGGTCGGCGTATGGGGCTGGACCGACAAGCCCGGCACGCTGGCGCATTGGCCGGGTGGCATTGTCGTCAGCTTTCCCAAGAACGGAACGATCAACGGCACGCTGGTGATGGCGCCTGGCGACATCAACCTGACCTTCAAGCGCTACCTGACATCCCCCGTGAAGATGACGTTGAAGGACGATTACGTCGTCGGCCTGGAAGGCGAGGGCACGGATGCCGCGATGATGCGTGCCTATCTCGCCGCCTGGGGCGATCGCGAGGCCTATGCGGTCTCGCACGTCGGTTTCGGCATGAATCCGGCCGCGCGCTATGAAGCGCTGTCGATGTACGACCAGCGCGACACCAACGGCACCGAGATACGTGCGGTCTCCGGCAATTTCCTGTTCTCGACCGGCGCGAACGAATTTGCCGGCCGCTACACGGCGGGCCATTTCGACCTGCCGATGATGGGGACCACCATCGAGCTGGACGGCGTCGCGGTTGTGCGGGAAGGCGTGCTTCAGGACGTCTTCGGCTAGTCGCGATCGAGTACTGGCGGGCGAGCCAGCTCGAAATGCCGGAGCAGGTCGACCATGGCCTGAAGCCGCTTTGCCCGATAGGCGTCGACATCGAGCCCGGAATAATCGAGAAAGCCTGCGCCGGTTCGCAGGCCGATCCGGCCTTCGTGCATGTTGCGCGAGATGACGTCCGGCGCGCGATAGCGGTCGCTGCCGAGTGCGCCTTCGAGGTAACGGCTCGCGTAGTAGAGGATATCGCCACCGCCCCAGTCGATGAACTCGAGCAGTCCGAGCACGGCGTAGCGGAAGCCGAAGCCGTAGCGGATCGCCTTGTCGATCTCCTCCGCGCTGGCGACGCCTTCCTCGACCATGCGTGCGGCCTCATTCATGGCCAGCGCCTGGATGCGCGGGACGATGAAGCCGGGCGTCGCCGCGCAGACCACCGGAACCTTGCCGATGCCTTCAAGCAGCGCCTTGACCTCGTCGATGACGGCGGGATCGGTGGCTTTGCCGGGCGAAACCTCGACCAGCGGGATCAGATAGGCCGGGTTGAGCCAGTGCACGTTGAGGAAGCGGCGAGGGTTCACGATCGCGCCTGAGAGATCGTCGACGAGAATAGTCGACGTCGTCGATGCAATGATCGTGTCCGGCTTTACCTGTCTCGAGGCCGCCCCCAGCACCTCCCGCTTGAGCTCGACGACTTCAGGGACACCCTCAAAAACCATTCCGGAATCGGCCAGCGCTGCGCCGCTCTGGCCGGCCGCCACCACCGAGACACGCGCGATGAGCGGATCGACATCTGCCTCGGCCAGCAGTCCCAGGTTCGAGAGGCTCGCAAACGTCTTCCTGACTTCGCCCAGCGCATCCGCTTGCAGCTTGGCGAAGTCCTCGGCGGAACGGGGCTTGATGTCGATCATCGTGACCCTGTGCCCAGCATAGGCGAACGCGACGGCGATGCCTCGCCCCATGCGGCCGGCCCCGAGACAGGCGATGTTGGCGCGACTGGTCATCGATCAGAATCCATTGCGAAGCAGCGTCTGCAATTCAGCCTTGCCGAGGCTGCCAAGACCAAGCGTATCGAGCGTTCGGCCGCCTTGGGCAAAATCCTCACCGCAGACCGCGCCACCGATGGCGAGAAAAGCCTTGGCCAGCGGCGTAGCCACACCCGCAACGCCGGCGACGGACACCAGAAGCGACAACCCAAGCCGCAAATCCTCGCGCATGTAGCGGTGCTCGGCAAGCATGATGCGCTCGCGCCAGTCGCCGGAGTCCGTCAGCCGGTCATGCGAGCCGCGCCCATACATCCAGATTTCGCCCTCCTTCGCGTAGTGGTGAGCGAGCGGGAAATGCGGTGCACCGTAGCCGAGCGCCTCGCGTACCGCGATCCGCTCCGCGTCGAGCGCGTCGGTCACCCGGCGGATTGAGGCTTGCGTTCCTTCCTTGTGGATGTCCCATCGCTCGAAATGTTCGATCGGGCCGGCGTTCATCACGATCAGTGGCGGATGGATGATGGGACCTGCATTCATCAGCGCGCCGGACAGCGCATCTCCGCAGGGCTCGATTGCGTCGGGGAAAGCGCGTCCGATCACTTCGAGTGCCTGTGGCGCCCGGTCGAGCGGAAAGACGCCAACCGGCAGCCGCTTCGCGCGGATCGTGATCGCGACCTCGAACGGCCCGTGCTTGCGGGTGAGCCAGGGCAGCGTGCCGGTTTCGGCAAAGCTCGCCTTGGCCCGGTTGCCGGCGTCCTGCGCGGCCTTCGCGAAGATCATCGAGCCGAATGTCGCGGGCGGCAGAAACACGACTTGGCCGTCCCGCAGGTGCGGAGCAAGCAAACGCGCGATATCCGGCTGCGCGAAGGCGGGGGCAGGGCACAGGATCAGTTCGACACCGTTCGCGGCTTCGGCGATGTCGGTCGTCACCAGCGCCAGCTTCATGTCGTGGCGGCCGTTATGGTCCTTCACCAGGATGCGCGAGCCCTCGGCGCGATGCGCGGCGACCTGATCTGCATCGCGACGCCAGAGCCGGACCTCATGTCCCGACAGCGCAAAATCGCCCGCGGCCGCGAAAGAGCCGTTTCCCCCACCCAGAACTGCTATCTTCAAGATGCCTCTCCTCGTGCGCGCGACTGCGCATCAAGCTGCTTCAGCAGGAAATGCTGGACCTTGCCCAGCGCCGTACGCGGCAGGTCGGTGACGAAGACGATGTCGCGCGGAACCTTGTACCGCGCAAGCTGCGACTGGAGATGCGCTCTCAGTTCCTCCGCCTCGAGCCGACAGCCGGATCGCCGGATCACATAGGCGATCGGTACCTCGTCCCAGCGCGGGTCCGGCCTGCCGATCACGGCGCATTCGCTGACATTGGGATGTTCCAGCAGGACGCGCTCGACTTCGGCCGGGTAGACATTCTCTCCGCCGGAAATGATCAAGTTCTTCTTGCGGTCGCGGACCCAGAAATAGCCGTCAGCGTCGCACAGGCCGATATCGCCGGTGCGATACCAGCCATCCTGCAGCGCATCGTGGGTGGCGTCCGCATTACCCCAATATTCGAAGAACACGTTGGGGCCGCGCACCGCGATCTCCCCGGGTGTGCCCGCCGGTACCTCACGGCCGGTCTGATCAATCACCTGCGCTTCGCAGCACAGGCCCGCAAGTCCGGTTGATCCCTCACGTGAGAGATCGCCGCCAAGCCGCGTATAGATCGCGATGGGGCAGGTTTCCGTCGAGCCATAAACCTGAAGCACCGGCACACCGCGTGCGACAAAGCGGTCGATCAGGTGCGGCGGCACGATGGTCGAGCCGGTGGCCACGGCCTTGAGCGATGAGAGATCGGCCGTGGTCCAGGCGGGATGCTCGCTTACGGCCTGAATGATCGCCGGCACCATCACCGTCAGCGTGGGTTGATCGCGCGCGATCGTTGCGAGCGCCGTATCCGGCGCGAAGCGGGCGTGGATCGTGACGGTCGCGCCAAGCTGAAGCGCCGGCGTGGTCTGGATATTGAGACCGCCGACGTGGAATAACGGCAGCACCGTCAGCACGTGATCGTCGGACGTCATGTTGTGCATGTGCTGGCTCATGACGCCGTTCCAGAACAGCGCTTCCTGGCGCAGCACAGCGCCTTTCGGCCGGCCGGTGGTCCCTGACGTGTAGACGATGAGGAGCGGGCTAGAGAGGTCGGTATGCGGATTTCGGCTGGTGCCATCGCTATGCGCCAGCAGGCTTTCGAAAGTCGTGCCGCGCGGCGGCGCAAAGTCGAAGCCAACAACGGATGTCCCCGGCGCTGTCCGCCCAAGCTCGGACAGAACTCCCCCAAACGCCTGCTCGAGCACCAGCACCTTGGCACCCGCATCGGTGAGAATGAAGAGCTGTTCGGCGACGGCAAGCCGCCAGTTCAAGGGCACCAGCATCGCCCCGAGCCGCGCGCAGGCATAAAGCAGAACCAGATAGTCCGGCCGGTTCAGACTGAGGATCGCAACGCGATCGCCCCGGCCGACGCCGAGCTCCTGCTTCAAGGCCGTGGCGGTCTGCTCGATACGCGCAGCAAATGCCGCGTAGCTCAGCCGCTCCCCCTCGAAGGCAATGGCCGTCTTGTCTGGCGCGAAGGCCGCATTGCGGTCGATCAGACTACAGAGGTCCACCGTCAGTCGTCCGTTTCACCGGCCTCATACAGCGCCTCGCGCCCGATACGGTCGAGGCAAAGCTCGGCGGTCCAGGGCAGCATCAGCGAGCCGCAGCGGCTGTCGCGATAGATCCGCTCCAGCGGGAGCGAGCGAAGCATCGCCTGGCCGCCGCAGGTGCGGATCGCGAGCGCGGCGAGCTCATTGGCTCCCTCCATCACCGAATATTGCGCGGCATAGGCGCGCAGCACCTGCTCCTTGCTCGGATTGGCGCGCGCCTCTGTGATGGCCTGGAACCAGATCGACTTGATCTGCTCGAGCTTGATCTGCATCTGCGCGACCGCGATCTGCTTGGTCGGGTACATCCGCCGCTTGACCGGCGGCATGCCCGGCACCTCGCCGCGCAAATAGCGCACGGTGAAATCATAGGCCGCTTGCGCGAGGCCCATATAGGTCGGCGACAGCGTCAGGAACATGTGCGGCCAGCGCATCGCGGCCTGGAAATAGACGCCACGCGGCATCAGCGCGGAATCCTCCGGGACGAATACGTCCTTGAACAGCAGCGTCCGCGAAACCGTCCCGCGCATGCCGAGCGGATCCCAATCGCCGACGACGGAGACGCCCTGCGACGTCGCGGGAATCGCGAGGTAAAGCGTGTTGCGGCGCGAGGCCTTCCCGCCTTCCTCGATTTCGGTACAGAGCACGCCGTAATAGTCGGCGTGACCGGACAGCGATGCAAAGATCTTCTTGCCGTTGACGATCCAGCCGCCCTTCACGGGCTTTGCCTGCGTTCCGAAGGCGACGCCGCCCGCGGCCGCCGCACCGCCTTCGGAGAAGGGCTGCGAGTAGATCGCGCCCTCTTCGACGATGCGCTTGTAGTGGACCGCGCGCCGCCGCTCGTGCTCGGCGCGGGTCTCCGCGTCCATGTCGAGGTCGTCCGCGAGCGGGCCCGACCACAGGGTTGAGCAGACATGCATGTTCCAGGTCAGCGCGGTCGCGCCGCAATAGCGGCCGATCTCGGCTGCGGCCAGCGCATAAGTCTGGTAGTTCGCACCGAGTCCGCCGTGCTTCTTGGGGACGGCGATGCCGAGCAGGCCGACGCGATGCAGGTCGCGATAATTCTCGGTCGGAAAGATCGCCTCGCGATCGTAGGTCGCAGCGCGCCCGGCGAACACGCTCTGGCCGATCTCGCGGGCGCGCGCGATGATGCCGGCCTGTTCGTCGCTGAGGCGGAACGCGACGGGATCGAAGATCGGTGCATCCAGCTCGACCTTGTCGCTCGCGCCGATCGTCTTGCTGACTTGCATGGTCATTGCGCAGTCACCTGTGGTTTGCAACGACGGAGTCGAGGAACTTGCCGAGAGCCTCGTCAAAGGCGTCGGGACGTTCAAGGTTCGCGAGATGGCCGACGCCGGCCAGCTCGACATACTGAGCCGAGGGAATGTAGGTCGCCGTCTTCGCCATCATCGGCGCTGGCGCGTTGTTGTCCTTGGAGCCGGACAGCAGCAGCGCCGGTACGGAAATATCCATGAGCGTGCTGCGCTGGTCGAACCCGATCAAGGCCAGCATCATGGCGCGATAGCTGGCTTCGGGCACGCTTCCCATGCACTCGCGCGCAAGTTCCATCCCCTTTGGATCGGGATCGTCGCCGACCAGCTCTTTCACCAGCGAAGGCGCCAGCGACTTCATCGTTTCACCGCGATCGAGCGGCCCGAGCCGTGCTGCGATGAACGATTTCTGCCAGTCGCCGTCGGCCTTGCCGAACGCCGGGCTGGTCTGCGCCAGCACGACCGCGCGCGCCAGCTTCGGCGATTGCACCAGCCATTTCTGGACGATCATGCCGCCGATCGAATGTCCGACGAGAAGGGGTCTTGTTGCGCCGAGCTGCTCGACGAATTGCTGGAGCGCATCGGCCAGGGCCGCGATGCTGACGCTGGCAAGCGGCGCCGATCCGCCATAGCCCGGCATGTCCCATGCGATCGCGCGGAAGCGGTTGCCGAATGTGGCAAGCTGGTGCCGCCAGGCGCGCGCCGCGCCGCCAATGCCATGCAGGAAAATCAAGGGTATCGCGCCCGGATCGCCGGCGGCTTCATAGGCGAAGCGTCCGTCCTTTGTTATCATCGGCGCAGGTTGCGGCACGCGATATCCTCTTGCTGGGCCCGGCGATGCTAACAGGCCTATCGTCGATGGGAAGAGATAATTTTATACTTAAAGCAATTTTCGGGCCGGTCTGTTCCGCGTGGGCTTTCGCGACCTCGACCGGCGCCGTCGTTGCAAAAGTTTGAAGGTTAAAATATATCGGAGACACGATCAGCAGATCCCAAGGAGCCAGCGCATGTCCGGATTGCCGCACTCGCCGCACGCACTGGTAACCGGTGGCGGCCGTGGAATCGGCCGCGCGATTGCCGCATCCCTCGTCGGCGCTGGCGCCACCGTGACGGTGCTTGGCCGGAATGCTGCAGTTCTGGACGAGGCGGTCGGTGCTGGAGCTGCGCATTTCGCAGCTATCGCCGATGTCTCTGATGAAGCTGCGCTGAAAGCAGCCATCGCGGAGGCGCATGCGCGAAAGCCAATCGACATTCTGATCGCCAACGCGGGCAGTGCGGAGTCCGCGCCATTCTCCAAATCGGACAGTGCCCTGTTTGCGCGCATGATGGACGTCAATTTCATGGGCGTGGTCCACGCCGTCCGCGCCGTACTGCCGGGGATGAAGGATCGCCCCTATGGCCGCATCGTCGCGGTCGCGTCGACTGCCGGGCTCAAGGGCTATGCCTATGTCAGCGCATATGTCGCCGCCAAGCACGCCGTGGTTGGCCTCGTGCGTTCGCTCGCCCTCGAGATGGCCGGCAGCAACGTGACCGTGAATGCGGTGTGTCCCGGCTTCACGGACACCGATCTGGTCGCCGGCAGCATCGAAAACATCATGAAGAAAACAGGGCGAACCCGCGAGCAGGCGATCGCCGAGCTCGCCAAGCACAACCCGCAGGGGCGACTGATCTCGCCTCAGGAGGTCGCCGACGCCGTGCTTTGGTTGTGCGGCGAGGGTGCCGGCGCGATCACGGGGCAGGCGATTGCCGTGGCCGGCGGTGAGATCTAGCGTGCGCGACGCAGGCCCGGAACAAGGAAGCTAAGGAGATCGCATGAGCAGACCAGCCAATCCCGTCACCCTGCCGCTCGCGGACTATTCGCCGCAGCACTTCATGCTGGCCGTGGTCGACGGCGTTGCCACGGTGACGCTCAATCGTCCCGAGCGGAAGAACCCGCTGACCTTCGAGAGCTACCGGGAGCTCACGGATTTCTTCCGCGCCTGCGCGTTCGATGATGCGGTCAAGACGGTCGTTGTCACCGGCGCCGGCGGCAACTTTTCATCCGGCGGCGATGTGTTCGAGATCATCGGCCCGCTGGTGAAGATGGATACCAAGGGGCTCACTGCCTTTACCCGCATGACGGGAGACCTCGTCAAGGCGATGCGGGCGTGCCCGCAGCCGATCGTGGCCGCGGTCGAGGGCATCTGCGCGGGGGCCGGTGCGATCGTCGCCATGGCGTCGGACATGCGCCTTGCCGCGAGCGGGGCCAAGGTCGCGTTCCTGTTCAACAAGGTGGGCCTTGCCGGCTGCGACATGGGCGCCTGTGCGATCCTGCCGCGGATCATCGGCCAGTCCCGCGCCTCCGAACTGCTCTATACCGGCCGGTTTATGACCGCGGAGGAGGGCGAGCGCTGGGGCTTCTTCAGCCGTCTCGTCACGCCGGAGCAGGTGCTGCCCCAGGCGCAACTGCTGGCAAAGCAGATCGCCGAAGGGCCGACCTTCGCCAACACCATGACCAAGCGGATGCTGGCGATGGAATGGGCGATGTCGGTGGAGGAGGCGATTGAGGCGGAGGCCGTTGCTCAGGCCCTGTGCATGACCACGGCGGATTTCGAGCGTGCCTTCCAGGCCTTCGCCAACAAGGTCAAGCCGGTCTTCAGGGGTGACTAAGGCAGTGGCTTTTGCCCGTGGCGAGGCCGGCAATGAGGACTTGCGCGAAATTGCGAGCTGAGAATTAAGGCTAAGCCCAAGACCCCGGCCGAGCTCAAGGCGAAGGCGACAAAGCCGCTTGCGGCGGAGTGACCGCCCATGCGACGCTAACCCCATTGCCTGGCGTATTTCGAGTGGAGTAAGGGCGATGAAGGCGATTATCGTTGGTGGCGGTATCGGAGGTCTCACCACGGCATTGATGCTGCGCTCGCGCGGCATCGCGTGCGAGGTTTTCGAGCAGGCCGACACCATTCGCGAGCTTGGTGTCGGCATCAACACGCTGCCGCACGCCATGCGTGAGCTGGCCGGCCTTGGTCTGTTGCAAAGGCTTGACGACGTCGCGATCCGCACCGATCAGCTCTACTACCTCAACCGCCATGGTCAGGAGGTGTGGCGCGAAGCCCGCGGCATCGACGCGGGTCACGACGTGCCGCAATTCTCGATCCACCGTGGCCGGCTTCAGGGCGTCATCCATCGCGCCGTCGAGGAGCGGCTCGGGGCGGACGCAATCCACACCGGCTGCCGTCTTGGTGCGTTCACGCAGGACGAAGGCGGCGTTACGGCTTACTTCTTCGATCGTGCTGGGGCACACATCCACACAGCGCGCGGCGATATCCTGATCGGTGCCGATGGTATCCATTCGCGCGTGCGCGACACGCTGTTCCCGAACGAAGGACCGCCGTGCTGGAACGGTTTGATGCTGTGGCGCGGCGCGCGCGACTGGCCGCTGTTCCTCACCGGCAAATCCATGATCGTGGCCGGTGGGCTCAACGCCAAGGTCGTGATCTACCCGATCGCGGAGGGCTCGAGCCCCGCGAGCCGTCTCACAAACTGGGCGGTGCTGGTGAAGGTCGGCGAGGGCAACGCACCGCCGCCGCGGAAAGAAGACTGGTCGCGTCCGGGCCGGCGCGAGGAGCTGATGCCGCATGTGGCGCGCTTCTCGGTGCCCTATATCGATGTGAAAAGCCTGATCTCGGCAACGCCCGAGTTCTACGAATATCCGACCTGCGACCGCGATCCCTTGCCCTATTGGTCGTCGGGACGCGTCACACTGCTCGGCGATGCCGCGCATCCCATGTATCCGGTCGGCTCGAACGGTGCCTCGCAGGCGATCCTCGATGCGCGCTGCCTTGCCGACGCGCTGCTGCGCGCCGAGCATCCGCGTCAGGCGCTGGTCGAATATGAGAAGAAGCGCCTGCCGATGACCGCCGATATCGTCCGCTCCAACCGGCGCGGCGGCCCCGAAGGGGTCATCGACGCCGTTGAGCAGCTTGCCCCCGACGGCTTCGACAATGTCGACAACGTCCTCAGCTATTCCCAGCGCGAGGCGATCGTGCGGGGCTATGCCACCAAGGCCGGCTTCGCCGCGGTGCCCGGGCTCGCAGCGGTGCGCGCCTGACGCGCAAAAGGGCGATGAACCATCATCGCCCTTTGGCTTCTTGATTGGGCACGACCCTTCCGGAAGAACGCCTCGCGCTTTTCCGGGGGGCATGTAGCTAGCCGCCGGGAGGCGGCGGCAGGAAGTGGACGTTGAACTCGGCGGCCATCGCCACCACGTCCTCCGGCTTCTGTTCCTTCATGTTGTGAAGGCCCCAGAACAGGTCGAACAGCTTGCGGCTCGGCGAGACCCAGAACAGCACTTTTGCGGTCTGCTCCGACTTGTTGAAGATGCCGTGCGGCACGCCCATGCCGAGGCGGATCAGGTCGCCCGCGGTCGCCTGTGCTTCCGAATTGCCGAGCATGAAATCGAGCTTGCCCTCCAGCATGTAGAGATACTCATCCTGGTCGGGATGAATGTGCGGCGGCACGAACGTGCCCGGCGGCAGCGTTGCGTGCCAGGAGAAGCTGTTCTCGGTGTAGCTCTTCGGCACATAGGTCTGGCCGAGGATGTTCCAGGAAATGCCCTGAATGCCCTCATTGGCCCGCGTGATGCCGGTTATTTCGCTCTTCATTGCAGTCCTCCCGTAACGCGATGCGGCTTAGTTTGCCGCCTTGCAGTCCTTGGCATAGCGGTCGCCGTAATTCTCAAAGACCTTCTGGACGATCTCGGTCTGGAACTTGCCGTCCGGACGCTTGGCGACCTTGGTGAGATAGAAATCCTGGATCGGATAGCCGTTGGTGTTGAACTTGAAGGCGCCGCGCAACGAGGTGAAGTCGGCCTTCTTCAGTGCGGCCGCAACGGCATCCTTGTTCGAGAGGTCGCCCTTCACCGCCTTGATGGCGCTGTCGATCAGCATCGCGGCGTCATAGGCCTGGAAGGCGTAGGTGCCGGGCACGCCGCTGTAGGCGGCCTCATAGGAAGCGACGAACTTCTTGTTCTGGGGATTGTCGAGATTGGGTGCCCAGTTCGCACCGCCGAACATGCCAACGGCCGCGTCCTGCTGCGCCGGCAAGGTCGATTCATCCACCGTGAAAGCCGAGAGCACCGGAATGCTGTCGGCAAGGCCGGCCTGCCGGTACTGCTTCACGAGATTGACGCCGAGACCGCCCGGCATGAACGTGAACAGCGCATCGGGCTTCTGCGAGGAAATCTTGGAAAGCTCCGGCTGGAAGTCCAGCGTGTTCAGCGGCATGTAGGATTCCTCGACGATCTCGCCCTTGTAGTCGAGCTTGAAGCCGGCGACCGAGTCCTTGCCGGCCTGATAGTTCGGCACCATCAGGTACATGCGCTTGTAGCCGCGATCCTGCGCGACCTTGCCGAGGATCTCGTGAACCTGATCGTTCTGATACGAGGTCACATAGAAGAACGGGTTGCAGTCCTTGCCGGCAAAAGTCGACGGGCCGGCATTGGGGCTGATCAGGAACACCTTCGATTCCGTCACGGGCCGGTGGATCGCCTGGAGAATGTTGGAGAAGATCGGCCCGACCACGAAGTCGACCTTGTCGCGTTCCAGAAGGCCCTTGACCTTGGTCACCGCTGCGTCCGGCTTGAGCTCGTCGTCGACCACCACGACCTCGACATCGCGGCCGCCCATCTTGCTGCCGAGATCCTTCACCGCGAGCGCAAAGCCGTCGCGAACCTGCTGGCCGAGCGCGGCGGCGGGTCCGGACAGGGTCACGATCACACCGAGCTTGATTTTCTCCTGGGCGAGGGCGGGGCTCATTGCGGTACCGAGCAGCAAGGCGGCTGCGGCCAAGGTCGTTTGCGTCTTCATGATCTGTCCCCCGTGACATCAGGGCCTGCGCTGCAAGCCGCGTACTCCAATACAAGCTTATGCCGATGATGGCCGCCGCGGCAAGCAAAGCTCAAGACGCCGCCATCTCGCGCGACAGCGAGCATGCAAGCGGCGCGCCAATTATTTGAAGCCTAAAGAAATCGACGTGCGGTCGATTGCTGCAGCTTTGGACTTGCGGCCGGCTTCAATTTATTTGAAGCTCAAAACGTTGGGAATCCGTGCCGGCGCCAATGCCTGCCGTCAATGACTGCATCAGATGCTTGATTCCGAGACCAAGGCCGTCGAGACGCCGGAGGACCACGCCGAAGAGCTTCGGCTGTGGCTGCGTATGCTTACCTGCACGACCCTGATCGAGGGCGAGGTCCGCGGCCGGCTGCGGCAGCGGTTCGACGTCACGCTGCCCCGTTTCGATCTGATGGCACAGCTCGACAAGGCGCCTGACGGCATGACGCTGTCCGATGTCTCCAAACGCATGATGGTCTCCAACGGCAACGTCACCGGCCTCGTCGAGCGTCTGGTGGAATCCGGCCATCTCGACCGGCGCACGTCGGAGACCGACCGCCGCGTCCAGGTGATCCGCCTGACAAAGCTCGGGCGCGCCGAGTTTCGCCGGATGGCGGCGGAACACGAGACCTGGATCGCCGATCTCTTCGCCGACCTGACGCCGAAGGATGTGCGCGAGCTGATGCGGCTCCTCGCCAAGACCAAGGCGTCGGCGCAGAGGTCGGCCGGTCGACGCCGGGCGTAGGTCCCGCGGGCCGATCCGCCCGCCAATCCCACTTTGCCGCAGGAAAATGCATGGGATGCCCAAAATCCGCTATTGCGCCAAATTGTTTTAAGCCTAAAATGATTTCCAGTTAGTGCTGCCGGGTGCTTCCATGCGCAAAGGAGCGTGCGATGGCCAACGCCGCCAAGGTTCAAATGTCGGGCTCGTCTGACGGCAATGCTGCGACGGCCCATGTCGATACGTTCGCACGGCAACATCTGCCGCCGCGCGAGCTCTGGCCTGACTTCGTCTTCACACGGCCCGAGCTGCAATATCCGCCACGATTGAACTGCGTCAGCTATTTCCTCGATCGCTGGGTCGAAGAGGGCCATGGCGACGCGCCTTGCGTCATCAGCCCCGCTGTCAGCTATACCTATCGCGAGCTGCAAGCGCTGGTGAATCGTATCGCCAATGTGCTGGTCGGCAAGCTTGGCCTCGTTACCGGCGGGCGCGTGCTGCTGCGCTCCGCCAACAATCCGATGATGGTCGCGACCTATCTTGCGGTGATCAAGGCCGGTGGCATTTGCGTCGCGACGATGCCGCTGCTGCGCGCCAAGGAGCTGTCCTATCCGATCCAGAAGGCGGAGATCACGCTGGCGCTCTGCGATGGAAAGCTCGCCGACGAGATGGAGAAGGCGAAAGCCGCAGCGCCCGGTCTCAGGCAGGCCGTCTATTGGGGCAACGGCGCGGCCGATTCACTCGAGGCGCTGATCGCCGACGCAAGCCCGGAGTTCAAGGCTGTCGATACCGCCTCCGACGACATCTGCCTGATCGCCTTCACGTCGGGCACGACCGGCGATCCCAAGGGCACCATGCATTTCCACCGCGACATGCTGGCCGTCTGCGACGGCTACGCGCGCAACATCCTGCGTGCCGAGCAGAAGGATCGTTTCGTCGGCTCCGCACCGCTCGCCTTCACGTTCGGCTTCGGCGGCGTGCTGTTCCCCATGCATATCGGCGCCTCCTTCGTCGTGCTGGAGAAGACGACGCCGGACGACATCCTGACGGCGATCGAGCAGTACAAGACCACGGTCTGTTTCACCGCGCCGACCGCGTATCGCGCGATGATCGGCAAGCTTCCGGGCCGAGACATTTCCTCGCTTCGCAAGTGCGTCTCCGCCGGCGAGACACTGCCCAAGCCGACATTCGATGCCTGGCTCAAGGCGACCGGCATCAAGCTGATGGACGGCATCGGTTCGACCGAGATGCTGCACATCTTCATCAGCGCGACCGAGGACGAGATCCGCCCGGGCGCGACCGGCAAGCCGGTGCCGGGCTATGAGGCGAAGATCGTCGACGACGCCGGCAATGACGTGCCGCCTGGGACGATGGGCCGCCTCGTGGTTCGCGGTCCGACCGGGTGCCGCTATCTCGCGGACGAGCGGCAGCGCAAATATGTCCAGAATGGCTGGAACATCACCGGCGACACCTACCTGATGGATGACGACGGCTATTTCTGGTACCAGTCGCGCTCCGACGACATGATCGTGTCGGCCGGCTACAACATCGCAGGCACCGATGTCGAGGCGGTGCTGCTGACGCATCCCGCCGTCGCCGAGTGCGGTGTGGTTGGTGCACCGGACGAGGCGCGCGGAATGATCGTGAAGGCTTATATCATCGCCGCGCCCGGCGTAACGCCGGATGCTCAACTTGCGGCCGAGTTGCAGGAATATGTCAAACGCGAGATCGCGCCCTACAAGTACCCGCGCGCGATCGAGTTTGTGACGCAGTTGCCGAAGACCGAGACCGGCAAGTTGAAGCGTTTTGCCCTGCGGCAACTGGCTCAGGCCGCGGCGACGTCGTCGGGCGTTGCGGCAGAATGAGGGAAGGACGGAGCATTTGTCCGTGACAACGCCGAAAGGCCCGCAGCTCGCGGTGCTGTCGACCGCCGATGAGAATGACCCGCGCTCGGTGGCGCAAATCCTCCAGCCGTCCGGCTGGCCGGTGCCGAAAGGCTACGCCAACGGCGTCGCGGCTGAAGGGCGGATCGTCGTCACCGGCGGCGTGATCGGCTGGGATGCCGAGGAGCGTCTCGCGGACGGCTTTGTTGCGCAGGTCCACCAGGCCCTGAGCAACATTGCCGCGATTCTGGCCGAAGCCGGTGCACGCCCTGAGCACCTCGTGCGCCTGACCTGGTACGTCGTCGACATGGACGAATACCTCGCGAACCTGAAGGAACTCGGCAAGGCCTACCGTGCCATCTTCGGTGCGCACTATCCGGCGATGGCGCTGCTTCAGGTGGTGCGGCTGGTCGAGAAGGCGGCGCGCGTCGAGATCGAGGCCACGGCCGTCATTCCCCGCTGAGTCGCGTTTGCACCTTCAGCTTGCCTTGTTAGCTCGCTTTGGCGAGATCGTCGTCCTCGGGTGAGTTCAGATAGACGCCGGACATGGTGTCGACCCAGCACAAATGGTCGTGCACCTTCTTCACGCCCTCGACGTTCTGCGCCGCGACGACCGCGGCTTGCCGTGCGCGTTCTTCGATGATGACGCCACTGAGGTGAACGATGCCGTCGCGGACGATGACGTTGAGTCCGAACGGGCACCAATCGTTCTTCTCCATGGTATCGATGATGCGGCCGCGAATGTGATCGTCATCGGCCGTCGGATCCGGCACCTCGCGGGCGAGCCCCGCGACAGCCTGCAACAGATTGGCGCGGGACACGATCCCGACCACCATATCGCCGCGCACCACCGGCAGGCGCTTCACGTTGTTTCGTTCCATGAGATCGACGATCTCCGCGAGTGCCGTGTCCTCGGTGATGGTCACGGGCGAGGCGGTCATCACCTCCGACACCTTGCGGCCATGCTCATGGACGAAGTCGCTGGCCGATTTGCCCGGACCGAGGATGAACCGTAACCAGCGCCCCCGCTTGCGCCCGGTGCCGATCTCGCTGCGACGGATGAAATCTCCTTCCGAGACGACGCCGACCAGCTTGCCGGTCTCATCGACCACGGTAAGGCCGCTGACGTGCCGCTTCAGCATGATGTTTGCGGCCTCGACAATGCTGGTGTCGGGGCTGACCGAGATGACCGACCGGGTCATGATCTGATGGGCGCGCATGGAAGACTCCGCTGGCTCGTCGAATTTCGATCCGCAAAACCTAATTCGGCCGTCGGCGCGTGGTTTGACCCAGGTCAACCGATCCGGGCCATTTCTCCCCTGAGTGAGCAATTGTGATCCGTGCCGGAATTTGATGCAGCTCAACGCGCATCGGAAGCGTCGCCATATCCTGCCGCCGACCTAGAACAGAGGCCCGCAGGACCATTCAGCCATGAGCGTCGTCAAGATATTTCCACGGGCCGAAGAGCCGCCGGCGCAGGCTCTCTCCGCCAATCCGGCCGCCGAAGCCTCTACGACGATCCTCGAAACGACCCCTGAGAAGCCGGTCGTCGCCAATTCCCTGCCTGCATCGGAGCCATACCCCTTCGACCGCGCGTTTCATGCGATGCTGGCGCGGTTCACGGGCGGGATTTCGCCGGCGGCCTTGTCGCTCGCCTGGCTCGATTGGAGTGCGCATCTTGCCGCGGCGCCGGAGCGCCAGATGCAGATGTTCCGCAGCGGTCTTCGCGATACCGGCCGGTTCCTGCAAGCCGTCGCGCACGCGACGTCGCAAAAGCCGTGGTCCGTGATTGAGCCGCAGGGACGCGATCGTCGCTTCAAGGACCCGCAATGGGAAGTCGCGCCGTTCAATCTGTTTGCACAGGCGTTCCTGCTCACGGAGCGATGGTGGCACGATGCCACGACCGGCGTGCGTGGCGTGTCGCATGCAAATGAAGCCGTCGTCGAGTTCTCGGTGCGCCAGATGCTCGACATGCTGGCGCCGTCGAATTTCGCGGCCACCAATCCGCAGGTTCTGGAGAAAGCGTTGCGGAGCGGCGGCGAGAATTTTGTGTTCGGCTGGCAGAACTGGTGCAGCGATCTGATGCGCCTGCTCTCCATCTCGAAGCCGGCGGGTGACGAGCAGTTCGTCGTCGGCAGGACGGTGGCGGCTTCGCCCGGGAAGGTCGTTTACCGCAACGATCTGATCGAACTGATCCAGTACCATCCTACGACCGCGCAGGTGCGACCCGAGCCGATCCTGATCGTGCCGGCCTGGATCATGAAGTATTATATCCTCGACCTGTCTCCGCAGAATTCCCTGGTCAGGTATCTGACCGGTCAGGGCTTCACCGTGTTCGCGATCTCCTGGCGCAATCCGGATGCGAAGGACAGGGATGTTGCCTTCGACGACTATCGCAAGCTGGGCGTGATGGCCGCGCTGGACACGATCGGCCGGATCATACCCGATCGGAAGACTCATGCGCTCGGCTACTGTCTGGGCGGCACGTTGCTGTCGATCGCCGCCGCCGCCATGGCGCGGGACGGCGATCGCCGTCTCGGCACCATCACGCTCCTTGCCGCCCAGACCGACTTCACCGAGGCCGGCGAATTGACGCTCTTCATCAACGAGAGCCAGGTCGCCTTCCTCGAAGACATGATGTGGCAGCGCGGCTATCTCGACACGACACAGATGGCGGGTGCGTTCCAGCTGCTGCGCTCCAACGAGCTGATCTGGTCGCGGCTGTCGCGCGACTACCTGATGGGCGAGAGCTCGCAGCCGAGCGATCTGATGGCCTGGAACGCCGATGCCACGCGGCTGCCGTATCGCATGCACTCGGAGTATTTGCGCAAGCTGTTCCTCGACAACGATCTGGCCGAAGGCCGCTATCGCGTCGAAGGCAGGAGCGTCTCGCTCTCCGACATTCACGCGCCGATGTTCGTGGTGGGCACACTCGCCGACCACGTGGCGCCGTGGCGATCCGTCTACAAGATCCACTATCAGGCCGATGCGGACGTGACGTTCCTGTTGACCAGCGGCGGTCATAATGCCGGCGTCGTCGCGCCTCCCGAGGAGCCCTGGCACAACTATCAGGTCATGACCAAGGCTGCGGATGCGCCTTATGTCGGCCCGGACGAGTGGCTGAAGCTGGCGCCGCATGTTGAGGGATCGTGGTGGCCGGAATGGGCAAAATGGCTGGCGGCGCGCTCAGGCGCGCCTTGCGATCCACCGTCGATCGGTGTCGGGTGCGTTGACGGCCTGCCCGACGCGCCGGGAGACTACGTCCACACCTAATCCTTAGGCTCCGCGTTCGGCGCAAGGTCTGACGAGCGGAAGGGCTTGGCCTTGTCCAGTTTCCGGTAGGCCGTAGAGGCGGTCCGCAGCAGCTTCTTTTCCCGCTTGCGGTCGAGGAAGCGAATGCCGGCCTCGGGGCCGGCGCCGTTCAGCGACGCTGCTAACGCTTGCCCGCGGGCATCGTCGTTCAATTGTCCGAGGGACCTTTGCGCCTTTCGCAATTGCTTGAGGATGGACTTCTGCTTCGTCAGGGTGTCGTCACCGAACAGGTCCGTGAGCGACTCGATCGAATAGGTCAGCCGCTTGTTGAGAAGCCGCAGCCTGTGTCGTTTCTCGACATCGAGCTTGCGCAGCTTGCGGGCCTTCCTGAGCAGCGTCTCTTCCCACTCGGTCAGCCGCGCCGTCGCGTGGTCGGCGAGCGAGCAGCGGCGCAACCTGAAGGCTTCCTTGCTGCGCCGGGTCGACCAGGGCCCGCTCTCGATCCAGGCCGAGGTCTCCTCGACCAGGCGCCTGTAGCGGGCGGATTGCAGTGCCCGTGCGAGCAGGCGGTGGCTCTCGGCGCGTTTCTCGTCCCAGTGCTGGAGCTCGGCAATCACGGCGAGCTCGTCGCCACTCTCGGCGACGACCCGCTCGATCGCCACGTCGAGGTCCCGCACCAGGCCGAGCTGGCCGTTCAGCCATTTCAGCTCGGCCCAGACGTGCGGCCGATGCGTGTCGTCCACCATCGGCGAGAAGAAGCGGATGGCGGTGCGCAGATGCGTCAGCGCGATACGGATCTGGTGCAGCGCGTCGGGATCGCCGCGGCAAGTGCCGTCGTGCTGGGCGAGGACGGCATCGAGGTGGCGGCGGGCGATGATGCGGAACGCCGTATCGCAGGCCATGCCGGGGCTGAGGCGGCCGGGCAGGGCATTGCGCCGCGTCGCCGGCTTGGCGCGCGCGGCCGCGGTCGAACTCGTGGTGGGTCGCGACATCCTTGCCCGCGTCAATCAGATTGCCTTATTTGCGTTGCGATCGCGTCCCGGCAACGCTGGAGCGTCTGCTCTTGTGTCCCGGATGCATCGATGGTCGCCCAACCGACATGGCCGATATTATAGTGCTCTTGCTGCGCAGCAACCTCTTGCGTGGCATCGGAGGCATCGCCATGGCGGTCGCCGATGCGCGCCTGACGAGTCGCGAGGTCGGTGGCGAGGAATAGGCCGCGCAGCGGCACGTTGCATTGGCGGGCCATGGCGGCCAGTTGGTCCCGTTCGGACTCGCTTGCAAAGACCGCGTCGACGATTGCGGAATGGCCTTGCACCAGCACCTGTCGGGCGCGCTGCACCAGCACCTCATAGACGCGTGCGGTGACCTCGGGCCGGTACGTGGACGGCGGCAGCCGGTGGGTGTGTTCCACCCGAAACAGCTGCTTGCGAATGACGTCGCTGCGCAGCACGACGGCGCCCGGTTGCGGTGCGACGTGGGGCGCCAGCGCGCGGGCGAGGGCGGACTTGCCGGTGCCCGATAGTCCGCCAACCGCAATCAGGCGCGGGGCGGGCGGGTGGATCAGAGCCCGGGCGAGATCGAAGTAACGGCGTGCATCGTGAAGAATTCCTGTCCGGTCGGCATCGGGCCGCGTCAGCCGCGCCAGCGCCACCTGGGCACGGATTGCCGCGCGAATGGACATGAACAGCGGCAGGGCTGAGAGCGCATCGAGATTTTCGGGTGGCGTCGCGTCGAGATACCGGTTCAGGACGATATTGGCAGCAAACTGTTGATCGTGGTGCAGCAGGTCCATCAGCGTGAAAGCGAGGTCGTAGAGCACGTCGACAGTTGCGATTTGCGCATCGAACTCGATGGCGTCGAACAGCACTGGCCGGTCGTCGATCGACACGATATTCGCAAGATGCAGGTCGCCGTGGCAGCGGCGCACGAATCCCTGACGGCCGCGTTCTTCGAGCAGCGGCCGCAGGCGCAGCAACATCGCGTGCGAGGCCTGGCCGAGCTGCTCGATCTCTTCGGCTTCGAGATGGTTGCCCTTCCGCAAGCCGTTGCTGTTTCCATCAACGAGGCCGGGGATGGAGGCTACCCATGCCCTGCCATCGGCGCGAGGTGCTATCGCATGCGACGCCACGATGGCATCAGCGACAGCCGAGGCCAGGTTTGCATCCAGCGGGCCAGCCTTCGCCAGATGATCCAGCGTCCGGCTTTCGTCGAAGCGGGACATGTCGACCGCATACTCGACCGGCCGGCCGCGGCCGTCGACCTTCAGCGATCCGTCCGGCTCTTCGGTGATCGCCACGACGCGGTGATAGATCTGTGGCGCCAGCGGCCGGTTGATCCTGATCTCCTCCTCGCAGGCCATCTTGCGCTTCTCGAGCGTCGAATAGTCGAGGAAAGGAAAACGGACGGCTCGCTTGATCTTCAGCGCGCGGCTGCCGTCGAGAAAGACCGACGCGGCGTGCGTATCGATCCGTGTCACGCCGGGATGCGCGCAAAGCGCTGTGAAGATCCGTTCCTGGGCAGCCGTTTCGTCTGTCATCGAAGCTGGTATTTCCGGGATGCGGTCAGGGCCTGAGCACGGCCGCGCCAAGAATCTGTCCATTCCGCAGCATGTCCAGGACTTCGTTGGCCTGATCGAGCGGGAATGCGGTCGTCTCGGTGCGCACGCCCGCCTGCGGAGCGATCCTGAGAAAATCGAGACCGTCTTGTCGGGTGAGATTGGCAACGGAGATCAGCTGTCGTTCCTGCCAGAGCAGGTCGTACGGAAAGCTCGGAATGTCGCTCATATGGATGCCGGCGCAGACCACGCGGCCACCCTTGCGAACGGCGCGCAACGCGGCCGGCACGAGCTCGCCGGCGGGAGCGTAGATGATGGCGGCGTCGAGCGGTGTGTCGGGCATTTCGTCCGAGGCGCCGGCCCAGACGGCGCCGAGCCGGCGGGCGAGGTCCTGTGCGGCCACGTCGCCGCGCCGGGTAAACGCGTGGACCGATCGCCCCTGCCAGACCGCGACCTGCGCGATGATATGGCCGGCGGCGCCGAAGCCGTAGATGCCGAGCCTCTCTGCCTGGCCGGCAAGGACCAGCGAACGCCAGCCGATCAGGCCCGCGCACAGCAGGGGGGCGATGGCCCCATCGTCGCCGGCTTCGCCGAGCGGAAAGGCGTAGCGCGCGTCGGCGACGGCGTGCGTTGCATAGCCGCCGTCGCGCGTATAGCCGGTGAAAAGCGGGCGGTCGCAGAGGTTCTCCATACCCTCCCGGCAAAACCGGCAGCTTCCGCAGGTGAACCCGAGCCAGGGAATGCCGACCCGGTCGCCCCGCGCATGCGTTGCGACATCGGAGCCGATGAGATCGATGCGGCCGACGATTTCATGGCCGGGTACGATGGGATAGCGGATGTCGGGCAGTTCGGCGTCGACGACGTGAAGATCCGTCCGGCAGACACCGCAGGCGCTGACTCGCACCCGGATCTGACCTTCGCCGGGGATTGGATCGGGGCGCTCCTCCATCCGCAGCCGTGCTCGCGGGGCAGCCAACACCATCGCACGCATCAGTCTCTCCGGGGCGAACCGCTCCGATCGAACTATCCATAGAATGGCGCCGCGGGGCCAGTCCTTGACTTCCGTCAATGCCCGCCCTTGCCCGTCTGGACGGTTCCCCCTGGCTTGACGAGGATCAATGGTCTTGACGGAAGCCGGCCTATGCTGGCGGCCAAGGAGAATCCCGATGCCCCTGAAAGACGTTTTTCTGCCGCTTGTCGGCCAGCCGCGCGGACCGGCTCTCGCTGCGATCGAGAAATGCGTGGCCGTCGCCGCCGACCTCGGCGCCAGGATCACCGCGCTTGCGCTCGAGGAAGATGCTTTCGTGCGACCGAAAGTGCTGCTTCCCGATGCTCCCGATGCTGCCGAGGCAAAGGGGGCCTCTGGAGCGGGCGATATGCAGCATCTTCTGAATGCCTTTACCGATGCGGCGTCTCGCGCCAACGTTCGGGCCCAAGGCCGGTCGGACAAGGTGCCGGCGGACCAGATTGCGTCGATCCTGGCTGAACATGCGCGTTTCAGCGATCTCACCCTGATCCCTGTGAAGCCGCATGACAGCCGAACGGAGCACATTATCGAGACGCTCCTGTTCGAATCCGGGCGACCGCTGTTGCTGTGTCCGGAACAGCACGTGGACACGCTGCGACCGGAATTCGAGAACGTCATGATCGCCTGGGATCACTCCGCGCGCGCGGCGCGGGCGGTCGGCGACGCGCTGCCGATCCTTCAGGCTGCGGCCTCGGTCCGCGTCGTGACCGTGGCCGACGACAAGACCGACGCGATCGTGCAATCCGGAACCGCCCTCGTCGATCATTTGGGGGAACACGGTGTCCGTGCCTCGTTCGAGACGACGACGGGCGGCGGCAGCTCGATCGGAAAGGTGCTCGGAAGTTGGGCAAATTCCAACGCCATCAATGCGATCGTGATGGGCGCCTATCATCATTCGCGCCTGAACGAGATCGTCTGGGGTGGTGTGACAAAGACCGTCATTGGCCAGCCACCGTGCTGGGTTATGATCTCGCACTAGGCTCGCCGCCAGCTTTCCGGCCCGATCTTTCAACCATCGGAACCGCCACCGACGGGGCGCATTTGCTTTCATGTCAACCTATCGCCTGAAGAATCTGCTGTCGCCGCGTTCGGTTGCGCTTGTCGGAGCGAGCGCCCGTCCGGTTTCCGTGGGGCGCGCCGTTCTGGAGAACATTCGCAAGGCTGAATTCAAGGGACAGTTTGGCCTCGTCAATCCGCGCCATGCCGAGATCGGCGGCGTTGCCTCAGTGGCGAGCCTCGACAGGCTGGAATTCGTGCCCGAGCTCGTGGTCATCACCGCGCCGGCCCGGGAGGTTCCCGGCATCATCGACCAGGCCGGGCGGCGCGGTTCGGCGGGCGCGCTGATCGTCTCGGCCGGACTCGGTCATGGATCGGGATCGCTGCACGAGGCCGCGATCGCCGCAGCCCGCAAATACGGCATGCGGCTGATCGGACCGAACTGCCTCGGCATCATGATGCCCGGCGTGAGCCTCAACGCCAGTTTTGCCGCGCACATGCCGGGAGCAGGAAGTCTCGCGCTGATTTCGCAATCCGGCGCGATCGCCGCCGGCATGGTCGACTGGGCCGCGCAGCGCGGCGTCGGCTTCTCCGGCATCGTCTCGATCGGCGACCAGATCGACGTCGATATTGCCGACCTGCTCGATTATTTCGCGATGGATCACAAGACCCGTGCGATCCTGCTCTATATCGAGTCCATCAAGGACGCGCGTAAATTCATGTCGGCGGCCCGCGCCGCGGCGCGCGTCAAGCCGGTTGTCGTGGTGAAGTCCGGCCGCATGGCGCAGGGTGCGAAGGCGGCCGCGACCCACACGGGCGCGCTCGCGGGCGCCGATGCCGTCTATGACGCGGCGTTCCGCCGCGCGGGCGTCCTGCGGGTCTCCGATCTGCGCGAGCTGTTCGACTGTGCCGAGACGCTCGGCCGCGTCGAATCGCCGACCGGCAAGCGCCTCGCCATTCTGACCAATGGCGGCGGCATCGGTGTCCTCGCCGTCGATCGACTGGTCGAGCTTGGCGGAATTCCCGCGTCCATCTCGGCGGATGCCCGCAAGAAACTCGATGCCGTGCTGCCGCCGACCTGGTCCGGCGCAAATCCCGTCGATATCATCGGCGATGCCGATGCATCGCGCTATGCGGCGGCGCTCGAGGTGCTGCTCGCCGACCCCGACAATGACGCCGTTCTCGTCCTCAATGTGCAGACAGCGATCGCCTCGGCTTCCGACATCGCGACGACCGTAACGGAGCTCGTCGGCAAATATCGCGAGCAGCACCGCAGTTGGGCAAAGCCGGTGCTCGCCGCCTGGGTCGGGGCCGATCAGCCGATCATTCAGACGCTCTCTGGCGGGCGCATTCCGAACTATCCGACCGAGGACGATGCGGTGCGCGGTTTCATGCATCTGGTCCGGCATCGCGAAGTGGTCGAGGAGCTGAGCCAGGTTCCCCCCGCGATGCCCGACACGTTCGTGCCTGACGCCCGGGCCGCCAGGCAGATCGTAGCTGCAGCCATCGCCGATGACCGCAAATGGCTCGAGCCCGTCGAGATCAAGCGCCTGCTCGAAGCCTACGACATCGCGATGGTGCCGACCTATGCCGCGGCCGATGTCGAAGAGGCCGTGGCGTACGCGAACGAGATGTTCGCGCAAGGTGCCACCGTCGTGCTGAAGATCTTGTCGCGCGACATCGTGCACAAATCAGATGTCGGCGGCGTCGTGCTCAACCTGACGACGCCGGAGGCGGTGCGTGCGGCTGCCTCCGACATTCTCGCCCGGGCAAGGAAGCTGCGGCCCGAGGCCCGCATCGGCGGCGTCATCGTCCAGGCGATGGTCGTCAAGGCGAAGGCGCGCGAGCTGATCCTCGGTCTTGCCGACGATCCCACCTTCGGCACCGTCGTCGTCTTCGGCCGGGGCGGAACGGCGGTGGAGATCATCAATGACAGGGCGCTGGCGCTGCCGCCGCTCGATCTGCAACTCGCTCGCGACCTGATCGACCGCACGCGGGTCTCGCGGCTGCTGCGCGCCTACCGGGACGTGCCGGCCGTCAAGCAGGACGCCGTCGCCATGGTGCTGGTCAAGCTCGCCCAGATGGCGGCCGATATCCCTGAGATTCGCGAGTTCGACATCAACCCGCTGCTCGCGGATGAGACCGGCGTGATGGCAGTCGACGCCCGCGTCGCGGTGGGGCCGTCGCAGCGGAAATTCACCGGCTCAGGCCCCGCCAATTTCGCCGTGCGCGCCTATCCGTCGCAGTGGGAGCGCCGCCTCAAGCTCAAGGACGATTGGCGCATCTTCGTGCGGCCGTTGCGCCCCGAGGACGAGCCGACCATCCACGCGTTCCTGCGCCATGTGACGCCTCACGACCTTCGCCTTCGCTTCTTCGCGCCGATGAAGGAGTTCACACACGAATTCATCGCGCGCCTGACCCAGCTCGACTACGCGCGCGCGATGGCCTTCATCGCATTCGACGAGGCCACCGGCGAGATGGTCGGCGTGGTCCGGCTCCATTCGGACTCGATCTACGAGAGCGGCGAATACGCGATCCTGCTGCGGTCCGATCTCAAGGGCAGGGGGCTTGGATGGGCCCTGATGCAACTGATCATCGACTACGCGAGATCCGAAGGGCTGAAGGCCATATCGGGCGACGTGCTCCAGGAGAACACCGTGATGCTCGAAATGTGCCGGCAGCTCGGTTTCGAGGTCAAGCCTGATCCGACCGAGCACGATATCTGCGACGTCCGGCTGAAGCTCTGAGCGCGCTGGCTCAAACGACAACCTGAAGCGCGATGGCGATTCATCCCAATCTGATCGCGCCTTATGAGCGCGCTTCGGCCGACGTTGCAGCGGCAGGCTCCTTGGCCGTTTTCCGCAGGCTCTTGACGATGATCGCGATCAGCGGCACCAGCACCGGCACGATCGTGCTCAGCGGATGATGCACCGCGCCCGACACCTGGGCCTGGAGCGCGCGCGCCTCGAGCTGAAGGGCCTCGATGGATGCGCCGTGAATCTCATTGGCGAGCTCGATGTCGCGGCCGGACGGAGCACGGCCGGCGATGACGAAGAGAACCGCTGCGATGGCAAAATTGACGGCGCCGAGGATGGCCGCCGCCGCAATGGCGCTCCAGATCTGGACCAGTGCGAAATAGGCCGACAGCTCCAGCATCAACAGCCCGAACGCGGCGATCAGTGCCGCAAAGACGCGCAGGCCGAGACCCACCAGCAGATGGCGCAGCCTGATGTCTGCGATGATCCTGTCGGTCCGCCACAGCGCGCGCAGATGTTTGACGACGTTGTCGGTATTCACCTAGTGTTTCCTCAGCATGAAGCCGACGACGACGCCGAGCGCGAAGGCGGAGGCGAGCGATGTCATCGGGCGCTCCGCAATGAGGCCCTGAAGCTGCTCCTGCTCGCCGCTGACGGTTTCACCGAGCTCGGCAAGCGCGGCCTTGATCTGATCGGCCAGAGCCTCGGCACGGTCCTTCGAACTCTCGAACATCTCCTCGCCGGCCGTGCTCAGCAGGCGGGTGACGTCCACCTTCAACGTCCGCAGTTCTTCGCTCATCCTGTCGCTGTCGAACATGGATTTGATGTCTCCATTGAATGGAGCGAACCTAAGACCCGCCGGCGCGATCGCGCTTGATTTGCGTCAAGGGGTGCGCGGGGGCCTGCCCTTGAGACAGGTCAACCCGCCCGCCACACGCTGGCCTAGAACTGGCGGCTGAATGGGGACCGATCGTCCCGATGAGGTGGAAGCGTGAACTCCGAACCGCTGTTGCTGGCAACGCCTTCTGGCGATGTGCTGAAATTGCGCCCGGAAGGGTCCTGGACCGCAGCGAATGTGGCGACGCTCGAGACTCTATCCCATTCGGTCGGAGCCGATGTCGATCGGTCGAGAGTTGTGACCCTGGACATGTCGGGCGTCAGCGCGCTGGATACGCTCGGCGCCTGGGTCCTGGAGAAGCTGTCGCGCAGAGCCGCATCGTCAGGCAGATCGGCCGAATTCGTCGGCCTCGCCGATCATTTCAGCGGCCTGATGGACGAGGTGCGTGAGGTCAACCGCCACACGCCGGCGCCGACGGCCAAGCCCAATGCGGTTCTGCTCAGGCTCGGCGATCTCGGCAAGGCCACAATCGGCTCGCGGGAAGACATCACGATCTTCCTGCAAATGCTCGGTGCATTGTTCATGGCCGTGATCGGTGTGCTGCGCCGGCCGCGGACGCTGCGGCTGACGTCACTGGTCTATCAGCTCTACCGCATCGGGTGGCAGGCGATTCCCATCGTCGCGCTGATCACCTTCCTGATCGGCGCCATCATCGCCCAGCAGGGATTCTTCCATTTCCGCCGGTTCGGCGCGGAGTCCTACACCGTCGATATGGTCGGGATCCTCGTGCTGCGCGAGCTCGGAGTTCTGATCGTCGCAATCATGGTCGCCGGGCGGTCGGGTAGCGCCTACACCGCCGAGCTCGGTTCGATGAAGATGCGCGAGGAGATCGATGCGCTGTCGACGATGGGGCTCGATCCCGTCGACGTCCTGATCCTGCCGCGCGTTGCGGCTCTGGTCATCGCGCTGCCGATCCTCGCCTTCATCGGATCGATTGCCGCGCTCTACGGCGGCGGCCTGGTCGCGCAGTTCTATGGCGACATGGGGCCTGCGATCTACATCGCACGGCTGCACGAGGCCGTTTCCGTCACCCATTTCGAGGTGGGCATCCTGAAGGCGCCGTTCATGGCGCTGGTGATCGGGATCGTCGCCTGTAGCGAGGGCTTGCGCGTCAAGGGCAGTGCCGAGTCGCTGGGACGGCAGACGACCACGTCGGTGGTGAAGTCGATCTTCCTGGTGATCGTGCTCGACGGCCTGTTCGCGATCTTCTTTGCCTCGATCGGGATGTGACGATGGGAGAATCGCAGGAACAGTTCGCGATCCGCGTCCGCGACCTCGTGGTCGGCTTCGGTCGCCAGACGGTGCTCGACCATCTCTCGCTCGACGTCCGCAAGGGCGAGATCCTCGGCCTGGTGGGGGCGTCCGGCGGCGGCAAGTCAGTCTTGATGCGCACCATCATTGGCCTCATCCCGCGCCGAAGCGGCGCCATTGAGGTCATGGGGCACGAGATCGGCGGCACGCAGAACCGCGGCACGCAAGGCGCGGCCGCGACATGGGGCATCCTGTTCCAGCAGGGCGCGCTGTTCTCCTCGCTGACGGTCCGCCAGAACGTCCAGTTTCCGCTGCGCGAAAATCTCGTCTTGTCGCAGGAGCTGATGGACGAGATCGCGATCGCCAAGCTCGAAATGGTCGGGCTGCGGGCGCAGGACGCCGACAAATATCCCGCGGAGCTGTCTGGCGGCATGACCAAGCGCGTGGCGCTGGCGCGCGCGCTCGCGCTCGATCCGCCGATCCTGTTCCTGGACGAGCCGACCTCCGGCCTCGATCCGATCGCCGCCGGCGATTTCGACGCGCTGATCGGGACGCTGCAAAAGACCCTGGGGCTGACCGTGTTCATGGTCACCCATGACCTCGCGAGCCTCACGACGGTCTGCGACCGCGTCGCCGCGCTCGCCGACGGCAAGATCGTTGCGATTGGCCCGATGCGCGACCTGCTGCAATCCGAGCATCCCTGGGTGCGCGCCTATTTCCACGGCAAGCGCTCGCAGATGCTGCAACACGAGATGAGATGAAACATGGAAACCCGCGCTCCCTACGTGCTGATCGGCACCTTCGTGCTGGCCGCGATCCTCGCGGTGTTCGGCTTCGTCTATTGGCTGAACAACACCGGCGGCATCGGGCCGCGCACGAACTACCAGGTGCAATTCCAGGGACCGGTACCGGGGCTACTGGTCGGCGCCGGCGTTCTGTTCAACGGCATCCGTGTCGGCGAGGTGACCCAGCTCGGACTCGCGCCGGACAATCCACGCTTCGTCAATGCGACGATCTCCGTTGCTTCGGCCACGCCGGTGCGCACCGACACCAAGGTCGGGCTCGATTTCCAGGGGCTGACCGGCGTGCCGGTGGTGACGCTGGAGGGCGGCATGATCGTCGCCAAGTCCGGCGAGCCCCTGAGCTTGATTGCCGAGGTCGGCGCCGGCCAGAGCATGACGCAGGCGGCGCGCGATGCGCTGCGACGGGCGGATTCGGTGCTGGAGGACAATTCCGGCCCGCTGAAGGACACCATCGCGAATTTCAAGACATTCTCGGACGGGCTCGCACGCAACACTGGCAAGCTCGACGGCATCCTGGCGGGTCTCGAGAAGATGACCGGCGGCGGCGCGCCCGCGCAAAAGGTCACCTATGACCTGCGCACGCCGCAGAATCTCGGACCGGCCGGCAAGACGCTTTCTGCGTCGCTGGCCATTCCCGAGCCGACCGCGGTCGCGATGCTCCAGACCCAGCGCATGCTGTTTGCGCCTAGCGGGGATAATCCAGGCTTTGCCGATTTCCTCTGGGCCGACAGCATTCCAAAGCTGGTGCAGGCGCGGCTGATCGACAGTTTCGAGAATTACGACATCGCCCATGCGCCGTTGCGCACGAGCGATCTCGGGCAGGCGGACTACCAGCTGCTGATCGACATCAGGCGCTTCCGGATTGCCACGGACGGCGAGACAAGGGTCGAGATCGGACTATCGGCGCGGATCGTCGACAAGAATGGCAAGGTGGTCGCGTCCCGCCTCGTCGAGACCAGCGAGAAGCTCGACAAGGTCGAACCGGCCGCTGCGGTCGCAGCGTTCGACGCGGCTTTTTCCCGCATCGCGAAGGAGCTGATCGGCTGGAGCGTGCAGGCGGTGTGAGGCCGCCTATTCCAGCGTCTTCAGGTAGGACAGGAGGTCGTGGATCTGGTCCGGACTGAGCTCGAAGGCGGGCATGTCGGCGTGGCCCGTGTAGATGCCTTCGGCGAGCGCCTCGCCAAGGGTGGCGATCGGATAATTCCGGTGCAGCGTGCGCAGCGGCGGGGCGACCTTGAGCGGGCTCTCGGAGACGCGGTCGATCGCGTGGCAGCGCGCGCAATTGGCCCGGGCAAAGGCCTTTCCGCGTTGTTCGGCGGTCGGCGCCGCAAGCGCAGGCGTGATCAGAAAGAGGCCAATCAGGCCCTGGCGGAGCGCGTGCTGAAACATGGAAGGCGGGATCCCGTCGAACTCTCGAGGCAGAATAGAGAGAGGAGGCCCGCCAGGATTGATCTGGGTCAATCGCGTTTTTGACAGCGCAGTAAAATGCAAATGCGCGTGGCGGACTCGGCCGAGGGGCGGAGCTGGATCGACGCTAGGAGCGGTGGATGAAGCCTTCCGTGGTCACTATTGAGCCGAACGGGCATTTCTGTAGCGATTGTGCCATCCGCGCATCGGCGGTTTGTTCGTCGCTGGATGCGGCCGAGCTCAGGGAATTCGAGCATCTCGGACGCCGTGTCCATTTCTCCTCAGGCGAGACTGTGTTCTCCGAGGAGGACATCACGACCTCGTTCTACAATGTTCTCGAAGGCGTCATGCGGCTGTACAAGCTGCTCCCTGACGGCCGGCGGCAGATCGTCGGCTTCGCCTTGCCCGGCGATTTCCTGGGGATGAATCTGTCCGGCCGCCACAATTTTTCTGCCGATGCAATCGGGGCGGTGACCGTTTGCCAGTTCGCGAAGGCACCCTTCGGGCGTTTCATCGAGGAGCGGCCGCAACTGCTGAGGCGGATCAACGAGCTGGCCATTCGCGAGTTGAGCCAGGCACGCGACCATATGGTGTTGCTCGGCCGACGCTCGGCGGACGAGAAGGTTGCGGCTTTTCTGCTAAGCTGGCGCGAGCGGCTGCTCGCCCTCAAGGGGGCGTCCGACACGGTTCCACTTCCGATGAGCCGCCAGGACATCGCCGATTATCTCGGCCTGACCATCGAGACCGTCAGTCGCACCTTCACCAAGCTTGAACGCCACGGAGCGATCGCCATCATTCATGGCGGTATCAGCCTGGTCGACCCGGCGCGCGTCGAGGCCTTGGCCGCGGCCTGACACGCTTTCCACAGCGCTCTCGGATTTTTGATCCCGATCAATGACGCCCGGGCACCGGCCGCAAATAATGCCCCTCAAACAACCCGGGGGGAGCATGATGCCTACTGACGCGTTGCTGATGACCATTGTTGTCGTGGCGATATTCGTCACTTTCGCCGCAGCTCTGGCGTGGGCGGACCGACAAACCAGTGCGGGCCGGCTCGACCCTGATTCCAGGCGCTGAAGCTCCCGATCATAAATCTCGTCCGACGCGGCTAACCGCCGATGCTCGCCCGGCCGGCCCTTGGCCGTTCGGCAGCGTCTTAACGCAATCGCGGCGTGCGGTGCCTGCAACTCTGCATCCATCGGGACGCATTGGCGCATCCTTCGGATGCCGACTTCGAGCCGGGCGGCAGCATTTTCGCCGCATTTGCTTCAAACCACGCACATGCTTTCCGGTTGAAATGCTGGGCAACACTGACTACGCAGGAACTCCAGTGCCTCGCAGTCTTAGGAGCCCAGCGGCGTGCCTCAGGACAAGACCGGCGACCCCCGACAAGCGGCGGGCAACAAACTATCGGTCCTGCGCAAGCACCCGATCTTCGCGGATCTGGAGCCGGACGCGCTCGATCAGCTCTGCCGCTACGCCAAGCACACCACCGTGAAGCGCGGTGCGACGATCGCCGCCAAGGGCGATCCCGGCAACAATTTGTTCGCGGTGATCGCGGGGACGGTAAAGATATCCTCTTCCTCGCCCGACGGGCGGAACGCCATTCTCAATCTCATCGGCCCCGGAGAAATCTTTGGCGAGATCGCGGTTCTCGACGGTGCGCCCCGTTCGGCGGACGCGACCGCCAACACCAATTGCGAGCTCTACATCATCGACCGCCGGGACTTCCTTCCCTTCGTGAAGAGCCAGCCCGCGCTGGCGATGAAGTTCATCGAGCTGCTCTGCGCGCGCCTGCGCTGGACCAGCCAGCAGGTCGAGCAGGTCATCCTCCAGAATCTGCCGGGCCGGCTCGCAAGCGCGCTGCTCGGTCTCACCGAGGAGCGCAAGTTCGACTCCGGCAGCGGCACGCTCGCCATCACCCAGCAGGAGATCAGCGAGATGGTGGGGATGACACGCGAGAGCATCAACAAGCAATTGCGCGCCTGGGCCGGACGCAACTGGGTCCGCCTCGAGCATGGCGCCATCGTCGTGCTCGATATCGATGCGCTGCGCGAGCTCGCCGAAAGCGGCCTCGGCGGCGAGTGATTGCGTTCGCTTAACCGTCGATGATGGCGACCGCGCGGGTCCAGCCCGCGGAGGCGCGTTCGATCTTCATCGGGAAGCATGAGACCGTGAACCCGGCCGGGGGCAATTGATCGAGATTGTGCAGCTTCTCGAGATGGCAATAGCCGATGTGCCGTCCCGCCTTGTGGCCTTCCCAGATCAGACCGGCATCTCTTGTCTCGGCATATTTCTTCGCGGTGTAGACGAACGGCGCGTCCCAGCTCCAGCCATCGGTGCCGGTCAGCCGCACGCCGCGCTCGAGCAGATACATGGTGGCCTCGTAACCCATGCCGCAACCGGAATTGACGTAGTCGGCCTGGCCGAATTTGGCGCCCGCGCTGGTGTTGACGACGACGATCTCCAGCGGCGACAGCGTGTGGCCGATGCGCTTGAGTTCCTTTTCGACGTCGTCGGCGGTCACGACGTAACCATCCGGCAGGTGCCGGAAGTCGAGCTTCACGCCGGGTTGAAAGCACCATTCCAGCGGCACCTCGTCGATCGTCCATGACCGTTCGCCGCGGTTCATGGTCGGGTGGAAGTGCCAGGGTGCATCGAGATGCGTCCCATTGTGGGTCGACAGCGAGACCTGTTCGACGGCCCAGCCCTGGCCGTCCGGCAGGTCCTGCGCCCTGAGGCCGTCGAAGAACTGCAGCATGCGCGGCAGGCCCTGCTGGTGATCGATGTACTGGATCGTCGGGTGATTGCCCGGCGGGTCGGACGTCACGTCGTTTTTGAGCGGCACCGAGATATCGATCAGCGTCCGCGGCATGGGCATTTCCTCGAGATGGTCCGGTGCTGTTTCGGAGCATTTTGTCGGGGCTGCTCCGGTGGCGTCAAGTAACGCGCCGGAGAGCCGCCTCACGCCGGAGGACGGTCCAACTATTCCGGAAATCGGAAGTGTCTGCTGATCACCACCCCGAGGCAGCGCGTGATCGATCAATGCAAGTCCTGCATCGATCGATGCCGGATTTGGCTTGGACTCAGAATGCCGCCCGCCCTACGGACGATGTTGGCGACATCGCGCCGACGCTGCGCGTTCACCGGGAAGGGCGACCGTCTCGTCCGAACCTCCAAGCCGCAATCAATAGCGGTCGAGCACAAACCGAGAGGAACATCCATGGACACGACGAGCATCGTTCGCTCGCATCCGGCATCGGCCGATGGCGAGGCGCGATGGCAGGGAGCGCTTGCCGCGCAGGCCCCCGCCCGGGGGAGCGCGATGAAGGCCGCATCTTCCGCGCCGGCGATCATGAAGCAGCCGAATCCGCTCGACTCCGCCGCGCAATCCTACCAAGGTGGTGCGTTTGTAACGCTTGACTTTACACCTGAAGTGGAGCGACCCAAGGCGGCGCGCAGCATTTGCCCGACAACGACATAATCAACTCAGGAGGAAGCCCAGATGAAGACACTCACCGGTATCATCGCAGCCGCTGTGCTGGCGGTCTCAGCGCCCTTGGCGACCGCACGCGATTTCCGCTCCGCCGACATCCATCCCGCCGATTATCCAACCGTCGAGGCCGTCAAGTTCATGGGCAAGCAGCTCGCGACGGCGAGCGGCGGCAAGCTCGGCGTGAAGGTGTTTCCCAACGGTGCCCTGGGCTCCGAGAAGGACACCATCGAGCAGCTCAAGATCGGCGCGCTCGACATGATGCGAATCAACGCATCGCCGTTGAACAACTTCGTGCCTGAGACCATCGCGTTGTGCCTGCCCTTCGTCTTCCGGGACACGCAGCACATGCGCACGGTCCTTGACGGGCCGGTCGGCGATGAGATCCTGGCGGCGATGGAGCCGGCGGGCCTGGTCGGCCTTGCCTATTACGACAGCGGCGCCCGCTCCATTTACACCGTCAAGGCCCCGGTCAAGTCGCTCGCGGACCTCAAGGGTCTGAAGATCCGCGTCCAGCAATCCGACCTGTGGGTCGGCATGATCCAGAGCCTCGGGGCCAACCCGACGCCGATGCCGTATGGCGAGGTCTATACCGCGCTCAAGACCGGCCTGGTGGACGCGGCCGAGAACAACTGGCCCTCCTACGAGTCCTCGCGTCACTTCGAGGCCGCCAAGTTCTACAACGTCACCGAGCACTCGCTGGCGCCCGAAGTTCTCGTGATGTCGAAGAAGGTCTGGGACACGCTGAGCAAGGAAGACCAGGCGATGATCCGCAAGGCGGCCAAGGAATCGGTGCCCGTCATGCGCAAGCTCTGGGACGAGCGCGAGCAGGCGTCCCGCAAGACCGTCGAGGCTGCCGGCGTTCAGGTCGTGACCATCGCCAACAAGCAGGAATTCGTCGACGCGATGAAACCTGTGTACCAGAAGTTCGCCGGCGACGAGAAGCTGCAGGGCCTCGTCAAGCGTATCCAGGACACGAAGTAAGAACACGGCGGATCGGGTCCGGCGTCGCCGCAAGGTGACACCGGACCCTCGCGAGGGAGACGCGCGATGACAGACCCACACGTCGCAAGCCACGAGCAGGAGGTCGCCGGACGCCCGTCCACCGGCCTGCTGTCGCGGATCAATGCTCCCGTTGCGCGCGCGGGCATGTATCTGTCCGTGACCGGCCTGCTCGTCATCGTCACCATCGTGTTCTACCAGGTGTTCGGACGTTACGTGCTCAATTCCAGCCCGACCTGGACGGAGAACCTCGCACTGGTCCTGATCCTGTACGTCACGCTGATCGGCGCCGCCGTCGGCGTGCGCGATGCCGGACACATCGGCATGGACAGTCTGCTGGTCATGCTTCCGGATAATGTGCGCGAGAAGATCGAGCTCGTGATTCACGTTCTGGTCGCCCTGTTCGGCATTGCGATGGCCTACAATGGCTGGATCCTCGGAGCGTCGGTCGGCACCGTGAAGATTCCGAATCTCGGCCTGCCCGAGGTCATCCGCTACGTGCCGCTTATCGCCTCCGGCGTCTTGATCGTTTCCTTTTCAATCGAGCACATCATTGCTCTCCTGCGCGGCGAAGAGGTCGTCCCCTCATGGAATTGATCATTCTCGGCGCCTCCTTCTTCGGCTTCCTGATCCTCGGCGTCCCGGTCGCCTTCGCGATCGGCCTGTCGGCGATCTGCACCATCCTCTACGAGGGCCTGCCAGTTGCCGTCATCTTCCAGCAGATGATGTCGGGGATGAACATCTTCTCGTTTCTCGCCATCCCGTTCTTCGTCTTCAGCGGTGAGCTGATGCTGCATGGCGGCGTCGCCGACAAGATCGTGCAGCTCGCCAAGAATCTCGTCGGACACATCCGCGGCGGGCTCGGCATGTCGAACGTGGTCGCCTGCACGCTGTTCGGCGGCGTCTCCGGTTCGCCCGTGGCCGACGTGTCGGCGATGGGCGCGGTGATGATCCCGATGATGAAAAAGGAAGGTTTCGACACCGACTACGCCGTCAACGTCACCACCCACGCCTCGCTGGTCGGAGCCTTGATGCCGACCAGCCACAACATGATCATCTATGCGCTGGCCGCCGGCGGCAAGGTGTCGATCGGCGCGCTGATCGCCGCCGGCCTGCTGCCGGCGCTCGTCCTGATGGTGTGCATGCTGGTCGCCGCTTACGCGGTCGCGGTGAAGCGCGGCTATCCGGCCGGCAAGTTCCCGGGCTGGACCGAGGTCTTCCGCTCGTTCGCGGCCGCGCTGCCTGGTCTTCTGATCGTCGGTATCATCCTGGCGGGCATCCTGTCCGGCGTTTTCACCGCAACTGAATCCGCAGCCGTCGCGGTCACCTACACGATCGTGCTGACGTTCTTCATCTACCGCACCATGACCTTGCCGAACTTCCTGCGGGCCGCCGCCAAGGCGGTGAAGACGACGGGCGTGGTGCTGCTGCTGATCGGCGTCTCCACCATGTTCCAGTATCTGATGGGGCTCTACGAGGTCGCAGATTTCGCCGGCGACCTGATGAGCAAGGTGTCCTCGCAACCCTGGGTCATATTCCTGCTCATCAACGTCATCCTGTTCGTGCTCGGCACCTTCATGGACATGGCGGCGACCATCCTGATCTGCACCCCGATCTTCCTGCCGATCGCGATGAAGGCGGGCATGGATCCCGTGCAGTTCGGCATGCTGATGCTGATCAACTGCGCGCTGGGGCTGAACACCCCGCCGGTCGGAACGACGCAGTTCGTGGGCTGCGCTATCGGCGGCATCTCGGTGGGCGCGGTGATGCGCACCATCCTGCCGTTCTATGCCGCGCTGATCGCAGCACTGATGTTCGTCACTTACGTCCCCGCCTTCTCGCTGTGGCTGCCGCGTCTGCTGATGGGATACAAGGGATAGCTGCCGTGCGCGCGCCGGCACTTGGCCGGCGCAGCGGGCTTGCGTAGTTTGCGTCACAGCAACAGGGAGAATCTGTCCGTGACCGACTATCGCAAGCTCTTCGATCTCACCGGCAGGACGGCCGTGGTGCTCGGCGCCGCCTCGGGCATCGGCAAATCGTCGGCCGAGGCGCTGGCCGGGCTCGGTGCTCGAGTAGTCTGTGCCGATCGTGCGATTGATGCAGCGGAAGCGACCGCCGCCGGCATTCGCGACAAGGGCGGCTGGGCCGAGGCGGCCGCGTGTGACGCCGCGAGTGCTGCGGACGTCAACGCGCTGGCCAAAACCGTGATGCAGAAGTTCCCGCGGCTCGACATCGCCGTGACGACGCCCGGGCTCAACATCCGCAAGACGATCCTCGACTACACCGAGGAGGATCTCGACCGCGTCCTTAACCTCAACGTCAAGGGCACAGTCTGGTTCTTCCAGGCTTTCGGCCGCATCATGGTCGAGCAGAAGGGCGGCAGCATCATCGCCTGCTCCTCGGTGCGCGCGGTGACCATCGAACCGGGCCTTGGCGTCTATGGCTCGACCAAGGCGGCGATCGGCCTGCTGGTGAAGGGCTTTGCCTCCGAGGTCGGTCATGCCGGCGTGCGCGTCAACGCCATCGCGCCGAGCATCGCCGAGACCGCGCTCACCGGCCCGTTCAAGCAGCGTCCCGACATCTACAATCTCTATGCCGGCCACACCGTGTTCAACCGCTGGAGCAGCGCCGACGAGGTTGCAACGGCGGTGGCCTATCTCGCTTCCGACGCCGCGAGCTATGTCAGCGGCAGCACGCTGTTCGTCGATGGCGGGTGGACGGCGGTTGACGGTCCGCCGACCGGGCTCACCCAATTGCACAAATAGGACGACAGTCGGCGCCTAGCCGGCAAATCCCGCGCGCTGGCGCAGCTCCCGTCGGTCTGCGCCGGTCAGCAAAGCGATCAGCGCGGCGGCTTCTTTCGGATGTGCGGCCCGCGTGGTCACGCCGGCCGTGTACATCGTCACCAGCTCGCAGCCCGGCGGCAGCGATCCCGACAACGCAATGCCGTCGGTCGCGATGATCTCGGTCGCCTGGGTGCAGCCGATCGGCCGCGTCGCGGCGGATGTGGCAAGCTCCCGCATCGCGGTCGCGCCGTTCGGGAATATCTTGAGACGCGATGCGAGCTCGTAGGCGATGCCGAGCTGATCCAGGACCTTTGCGACGTGCTGGCCCGCGGTCGAAGCCCTGGTGTCCGGAACATAGATGGCGTCTGCGGCACGCAGGACCTCGCGCAGATCGGCTTCAGTCTTCACGGCCACCTTGGGATCGCGGTTACGGACCGCAAGCGCGGTTTCAACTCTGCCGACATCTGCGATCGAGGAGGAGACGACGAGCTTGTCCTCCGCGAGTCTTGCGAGGAGTGACTGCGTCAGGATCACGAGATCTGCCGGCGTACTCGCACGCAGCTTGTCGGCCATGATGCCGACGGCGCCGAACTCGCCGTCGATGCCGAACCCGGTCTGCGCCTTGTAGGCCTCGGCAATGCCGCGCACCAGGCCTTGCGCCGCGCCGCCGCTCAGAATATTCAATGTCGTCACGATGCAAGCTCCATGGCTGCGATGATCTTGTCGCGCGTGATCGGCAGATCGCGCACGCGCACGCCGAGGCAATCGTGGACCGCATTCGCGATCGCCGCCGTCACCGGGCCATGCGCGGCCTCGCCGGCGCCGACCGGTTCGATCTCCGGCCGCTGGATGATCTCGACATCCACCGCGGGCACCTCGCTGAATGTCAGGATCGGATAGTCCGTCCATGAGGTGGAGGTAATGCGCGTCCGGTCGAAGCGGACGCGCTCCTTCAGCACCCAGCTCGTCGCCTGGATCGCGCCGCCCTCGATCTGGTTGATGACGCCGTCAGGGTTGATGGCTTCGCCGACATCCACCGCGAGCGTCAGCCGCCTCACACGGATGTCGTCGGAGCCCTCGACCTCCGCAATCGCAGCGCAATAGGCGCCCGTGTTCTTGTAGCGCGCAAAGCCGACGCCGTGGCCGATACCGGTTCGCTTCTCCGGCTTCCACTGCGCGCGCCGGGCCGCGGCGCGGATGACGTCCTTTGCACGCTCGTCGCGCAGATGGCGCAGACGAAACGCGACCGAATCTTCGTCGCGCAAAACGGCTATCTCGTCGAGCAGGGATTCGATGGCGAACACGTTGCCTTGCCCGCCCAGCGTCCGCAGCGCCGAGGTGCGCACCGGCATGGTCAGCAGGCGGTGGCTGGTGATCGTCCAGGCCGGAAAATCGTAGAGCGGAACCGAATTGCGGTCGCCGCCGCCACCATTGGCCGCCGGCGGATTGGTCGAGATCATGCGCGGGTAGGGATTTGCGATCTCGGTTGCCGCGAGCAGCGCCGGCTGTGCCGCGCGCCCGGGCCGCGCCGCGTGGCCGTTGCTCCAGATCGCATGGCGCCAGCCGACGATCTCGTTGTCTGCATCGAGATCGGCCGCGATCTCGATGGCCATGGCCGCGCCGAACGGCGCGTGGGACATCTCGTCGTGGCGCGACCACTGCACCCGGACTGGACGGCCGCCGGCCGCTTTCGCCAGCAGCACGGCATCGAGCGCGACGTCGTCGGCTGCATTGTGCCCGTAGCAGCCGGCGCCCTCCATATGCTCGACGACGATGTTTTCTGCCGGCAGCCTGAGCACGATCGCGAGATCGGCGCGCAGCAGATAGACGCCCTGGCTGTGGGTCCAGACCTTGACACGATCGCCGTCCCACCGCGCCATCGCACAGGACGGCGCGATCGAGGCATGCGCGATGTAGGGGCGGGTGTATTGCCGGCGCAGAATGCGCGCGGCCTTATTCGTCGATGCCGCTGTTCTGGTGTCGATGGTGGTCGTCTCGACCGGTTGGCTCTTCAGGAAGCCCGCCAGATCGTTTTCGTCGGGCAGCGGCTCGCCGGCGGACCATGTCGCGCCTTTGCGCAGGGCATTCAGCGCGGCTTCCGCCGCCACCTCGCTGTCGGCGACCACGCCGACGAAACCGCCGTCGCGAGCGATCGCGACGAGGCCCGGAACGGTGCGCGCGGCCGTTTCATCGAGCGCGGTCAATTTGGCGTCCGAGATGTCCGGCCGCAGCACGCGGCCGTGCAACAGGTCCGGCAACGCACGATCGTGGATGAAACGCGGCCGTGCGAACACCTTGTCGGGAATGTCCACGCGCTGGATGGAACGCCCGGCAATTGCGCGCTTGGCGGCGGTTTTCGCCGCCGCGCCCACGCTGGCGTCGTGGTCGAGCGAGACGTCACCCGCCAGCTCCCAATAGCTGGTCCTGACATTGCCGGGACCCGAGATCGTGCCGTCATCGACATCGAGCAGCGAGGTATCGACGCCGAGGCGTTCCGACGCTGCGACGAGGAGGCGCTGGCGTACTTCGGCGCAAACGTGGCGCAGCGCGCGGCCGGATTGCTGGATCGAAAGGCTGCCCGAGGTGACGCCTTCGTTCGGGCTGGTCGCGGTCGAGGCGCGGATCATGTCGACCCTGGAGATGTCGACGTCGAGCTCGTCTGCCGCGATCTGCGCCAGCGCCGTGACGATGCCCTGGCCGATCTCGACCTTGCCGGGCAAGATCGCCACGCGGCCTTCGCCCGTGAACCGCACCCAGGACGACAGTCTTGGATTGGCGACGAGGCTGACCGGCAGGCTTGGGGCAGGGGGCTTCATGTGGTGGCCATCTCCGAGGCCGCGCGCAGCACGGCGCGGACCACGCGGTTATGCGATCCGCAACGGCACAGGTTGCGGTCGAGAGCCGTTCTGACCTCGGCCTCCGTCGGCGACGGATTGCGCTTCAGCAGCGCCGCCGCGCTGATCAGGATTCCCGCAACGCAATAGCCGCATTGCATCGCCTGTTCGGAGATGAAGGCGCGCTGCAGCGGATGCGGTTGCTCGGCCGTGCCGAGCCCTTCGATCGTGACGACGTCTTTGCCTGCGACCGACCACATCGGCATGTCGCAGGAGGCCATCGCGCGGTCGCCGACCATGACATGACAGGCCCCGCACTCACCGGCGCCGCAGCCGAAATGCGGACCGGTAACGCCGAGCCGGCCGCGCAGCACCTCGAGCAGCGTCTGATCCGGATCCGCCTCCACAGCCATGGTCGCGCCGTTGAGCTGGAACTGAATGGTCGGCATGGTCGTTCTACGGCCTCAGGACTTGTCGAACTTCTTGACGACGTCGGCCCATTTCTCGATGTCGCCGCGCAGGAATTTGTCGAATTCCTCCGGCGTCATCGACATGGGCATGGCACCCTGCGCGGTCCAGAGTTTTATGATGTCGGGTCGCTTCACCATTGCGTTTACGGCGGCATTGAGTTTGTCGATAACAGGCTTTGGCGTGCCTGCCGGTGCCATCAGGCCGAGCCAGATCGTCGCCTCATAGCCTGCTGCGCCAGCCTCGCCAGCGGTCGGCACGTTCGGCAGCACCGCCGAGCGCTGCTGGCCGGTGGTGGCGAGGGCGCGGACCTGGTTCTCGGCGATATTCGGCGCCATTGCCGGCACGGCGTCGATCATCATCTGCACCTGTCCACCGATCACGCCGCTGCGCGCCTCGCCGCTGTTGCGATAGGGCACGTGGACGACGTTGATGGCCGCCATCGCTTTGAACAGCTCGCCCGCCATGTGATAGGGCGTGCCCTGGCCGGAGGAGGCGTAGTTCAGCTTGCCCGGTTGCGATTTGGCGAGCGTGATGAACTCTTGCAGCGTCTTGGCTGGGACCTGCGGGTTCACCACGATGACGAGGTCGGAATAGTTCACCGGCGCGATCGGCGCGAGGTCGCGCATCAGCTCGTATTTGCGTTGCTCCGGCGTCAGCAGCGATTCATTCGCGGTCTGGGTGTTGGACATCATCAACAGCGTGTAGCCGTCGGCCGGCGACTTCGCCGCCTCGACGGTGCCGATGACACCGCCCGCGCCGGTGCGGTTCTCGATCACGAAGGGCTGGCCAAAGCTCTCCTGGAGCGCGTTGCCGATCAGCCGGGCCGCGACGTCGGCCGGCCCGCCGGCGCCGAAGGGCACGACGATCCGGACCGCGTGCGTGGGATAATCTTGCGCCAATGAGGGGGCTGCGGCGGCTACGCCGAGCAGGCCGGCGGCCAGCGCCAGCATGAATCTTCGGGCCGTCACGCCCACCTCCCTGATGTCGTTCTTGTTGGATGCACTGTAGCGGCCGGGAACGCGTGCTGTCGACGCCTCACAAGGTCGATCGCGCCGGGAATATCGGGCGGTTTTCGGGGTAGCCGCGCCGCATTTCGTGCCTGCGGCAGGAACCGGCCGCGCGTGCGGCTTGAGCAAATCGCATGGGTATTGCCGGATAAATGCTCTCGGCCGGCCGGTATTTTGGTGTTACGAACTGGGACATGAACCAGCACGCCAAGATCGAAATCCGCCATTCGACCTGTCCGCATGATTGCCCCTCGGCCTGCGCCCTCGACGTCGAGGTGGTCGAAGGCCGCAGCATCGGCCGTGTCCGTGGTTCGAAGAAGCAGACCTATACGGCCGGCGTGGTCTGCGCCAAGGTCGCCCGCTACGCCGAGCGCATCCATCACCCCGAACGGCTGACTTATCCGATGCGCCGCACCGGGCCGAAGGGTTCCGGGCAGTTCGCGCGGATCTCGTGGGATGAGGCGCTGGACGAGATCGGACATCGGTTCAACGCGGCCGAGCGCGAGTTCGGCGCGGAATCGGTCTGGCCGTATTACTACGCCGGCACGATGGGCTTGGTGATGCGCGACGGCCTCAACCGTCTCACGCATGTGAAGAAATATTCGCGCTTCTATCAGACGATCTGCGCCAACGTCGCGCGGATCGGATATGCGATCGGCACCGGCAAAATCGCCGGCGTCGATCCGCGCGAGATGGCGCTCTCCGACCTCGTGGTGATCTGGGGCACCAATCCGGTCAACACCCAGGTCAACGTGATGACGCACGCTGCGCGCGCTCGCAAGGAGCGCGGCGCCAAGATCGCGGCCGTCGACATCTACGACAACGACACCATGAAGCAGGCTGATATCAAGATCATCCTGCGTCCCGGCACCGACGGCGCCTTCGCCTGCGGCGTCATGCACGTCCTGTTCCGCGACGGCTATGCCGACCGCGCCTACATGGACAAGTACACCGATTGCCCCGCCGAGCTCGAGGCACATCTGAAGACGCGCACGCCGGAATGGGCCTCCGCCATCTGCGGCGTCCCGGTCGCCGAGATCGAGGCGTTTGCGAAGGCCGTCGGCGAGACCAAACGCACCTTCTTCCGCTATGGCTACGGCTTTACGCGCAGCCGCAATGGCGCCACGCAGATGCATGCGGCGAATTGCATTCCCGCGGTGACCGGCGCCTGGCAGTATGAGGGCGGCGGCGCTTTCTTCAACAATTACGCGCTGTGGCACTTCAACGAAGCCATCATCGAGGGCCACGACGCGATCGACCGGACCACGCGCGCGCTCGACCAGTCGAAGATCGGCCGCATCCTCACCGGCGACGCCGAGGCCCTGCTCGGCAAGGGACCGGTCAAGGCGATGCTGATCCAGAACACCAATCCGATGACGGTGGCGCCGGAGCAGGCGCTGGTGGCCCAGGGCTTTGCGCGCGAAGATCTGTTCGTCGCGGTGCACGAGCAGTTCATGACCGAGACGGCGCAGATGGCCGACATCGTGCTGCCGGCGACCATGTTCATGGAGCACGACGACCTCTATTACGGCGGCGGCCATCAGCACATCTCGGTAGGACCCAAGCTGATCGATCCGCCCGGCGAATGCCGCTCCAACCACCAGCTGTTGCAGGCGCTGGCGCCGCGGCTTGGCGCCAGGCATCAGGGCTTCGAGATGACGTCGCGCGAACTGATCGACGCGACGCTGAAGCTCAGCAACCACGGCGACATCGCCGGCCTCGAAGCCGACATCTGGCGTGACCTGCAACCGGACTTCCGCACCGCGCATTTCCTCGACGGCTTTGCCCACGCCGACGGGAAATTCCATTTCAGGGCGGACTGGGCGCATCCGCCGTTCGGCCAGACGATGGGCGATGTCGACCAGATGCCGTCACTGCCCGACCATTGGGCGGTGATCGAGCACGCCGACCAGGCCCATCCGTTCCGGCTTGCCACCAGTCCCTCGCGCAGCTTCCTCAACACCACATTCAACGAGACGCCGTCCTCGCAGGCGCGCGAAGGCAAGGCGAGCGTGATGATCCATCCGCTGGATGCAGCCTCCCTCGACATCGCCGACGGCGACGCCGTGACGCTCGGCAACACCCGCGGCGAGACCACGCTGATTGCGACGCTGTTCGAGGGCGTGCGGCGCGGCGTCCTGATCGCGGAGTCCGTTCATCCGAACAAGAATCACGTCGGTGGCCGCGGCATCAACATGCTGACGGGCGCCGAAGCGGTGGCGCCGATCGGCGGTGCGGCATTCCACGACAACAAGGTCTGGATCAAAAAGGCGACCGCTGCTCAAGGCACGCACTCGGTCACACCGTAGCCCGCAAACTCCTTTGCGATGTTCGGATCCATCGATTTCGCCAGCGCAATGTCGTTGGCGCCGTCGCCGCCGCTCCTGCGGGTGGCGACGCCGCGGCCGAACAGCGAGGACGAGGAGCGTGGGTTGCGCTGGACCGCGTCAGTGTAGTCCCTGATCGCTTCAGTGGTCCGGTCGAGCTTGAGGTTGACGAGCCCGCGGCTGTCGAACGCATCGCTCAAGCCGGGATCGAGCTGAAGCGCCAGATTGCAGTCGGCGAGCGCACCTTGCAGGTCGCCGGTCGCAGCCCGCGTCCAGCAGCGATTGTTCAGCGCTTGCGCATCCCTGGGGTCACGGCGGATCACCGCGTCAAAATCCTGCATGGCGAGCGCGTGGGCGCGCTTGATCGCGTAGACCTGGCCGCGCTTGTAGCGCGAGATGGCATCGTTGGCGTTGGCCGCGATCTTGCGGCTGAGATCGGCGATAACAGGGTCTCTCGCGAGGTCGTCCGCACTCGGGGGTGGCTCTGCTTGCGGCATCTCGCAGGCCGGCTTCTGCGGCGTCGGTTTCGTCGGAGCCGGGTCGGCGGTGGTGTTGTCCGGCGGTCGCGCCATGAGGCCCGCAAACGAGAATTCCGTCGTCAGCGAGGACGACAGCCACGGCACCTGCTCACGGTTGGTGGCGGCGACCACGCCGTTCTTGGTGTTGGTCAACGCCTGTTCGGCGCTGATGTTCGGCGCGCGCATCTCGCGCAGCAACTCGGCGACGAACAGGCTGCGATCGGTCTTGCCGGTCGCCGCGACTGCGCCGAGCGCGGTCGAATAGAGCACCAGCGAATTGCTCGGCGCGATCGCCGGCGCAAGGCCGGCCGAATAGCGGCGGAAGCGCCGCTCGAACGGGTTGCGGCGGGAGGCGTCGATCAGGGCGATCTTGATCGCGGCGCCACGTGTGTTCATCTCGGCGAGAATGGTGTCGAGGCTGAAGCCGTCGCGCGACACGTCGGGCTCGGCCCAGATCTGCGCATCGACGGGAAGCAGGTAGGTTTGCCGGTTGGACTGGATGCCAAAGCCATCGAAGAAGATCAGCGCGACCGCGCCGCGTTCGATGCGGGCATAGAAGCGATCCAGCGCCTGCCGCATGGCGTCGCCCGTGAGGTTCGTCTGCCGGTCGACCACGAAGCCGTCGCGCTTCAACTCATCGGCGACGGCTTGCGCGTCGTTGGCGGCGTCGTTGAGCACCAATTCGTTGTCGGGATATTTCGCGTTGCCGATCACCAGCGCGAGCTTCGCCGCATCGGCCGCGCGGCTTGTGGTGCCGGCGCACATCGCGATGAGGCCTGCCAGCAGCAATGCAATGGTGGTGCGCATGAAATGGCTCATCGGTCATCGAAATCTCTGGTCAGGATAGAGGTCGTCGCCGGTAATTCAATCGGCAAGCGAAGTTGCGCCCACACGCTATGGTGACACAGCGTTGCAGAATGCCCTTGCGCCCGCCGCCCGACCTGCCGCAAATGGCAGCAAACGGGAGCAAGGAAGCGAGCGTGCCATGACCGACACCACAGCCGTCATCACCGAGAAGCGCGGACAGGCGTTCTGGATCACCATCAACCGGCCGGAGAAACGCAACGCGCTGAATGGCGACGTCATCGCCGGCATCACCAAAGGCTATCGCGACGCGCATGACGACAAGGACGTCCGCGTCATCGTGCTGACGGGCGCGGGCGACAAGGCGTTCTGCGCGGGCGCCGACCTGCAGAACTCCGGCGCGGCTTTCGCGATGGATCATTCCAAACCAAATGTCGACTATGCCGATCTGTTACGTTTGTCACAGAACGCCACCAAACCGGCGATTGCGCGGGTCGGCGGCGTCTGCATGGCCGGCGGCATGGGCCTGTTGTGCATGACCGACATGGCGGTTGTGGCCGATCACGTCATCTTCGGCCTGCCGGAGGTGAAGGTCGGCGTGTTCCCGATGCAGGTCCTGAGCCTGTTGCAGAGCATCGCCCCGCCGCGCCTCGTCAACGAATGGGCGCTGACCGGCGAGCCGTTCGACGCGAAGGCGGCGCAGGCAGCGGGCCTGCTCAACTACGTCGTGCCGACGGCCGAGCTGGACGCCAAGGTCGACTGGCTGATCGGCCGGATCGTCGACAAATCCCCGACCGCGATCCGCCGCGGCAAATACGCCATGCGCGCCATCGCCTCGATGTCGTTCGACGAGAGCATCGCCTACACCGAAAGCCAGATCGCGCTGCTGGCGATGACTGAGGATGCGAAAGAGGGCCTGAAGGCGTTCAGCGAGAAGCGCAAGCCGGTCTGGACGGGAAGGTAGAGGGGGGCTCGGTGTCGTCCTGGCGAAAGCCAGGAGGTGGATTCACACTCGAAGTGCAACAGTTGAGAGGAGAAGGCCTCTGCCGGGGTTCTGAAGTCAAGGCATTTGCGCGGGGTGTTGTTGTAGGTGGCAACGGACTGGCGGAAGCGCTTGGTTGGGAGCTTTTCGAGGTCGGTCTTTCGGGGGATGAAGCGGCGCAAGCGGCCGATGGCGTTCTCGATGCCGCCCTTTTGCC